>QNBK01000237.1 GCA_003644105.1 Spirochaetota bacterium
GCCCGGCCCCGGTACATACGCTTTGTAGCCGAAGAGGCCAACATGAAGAGGATTGATGCCGGATGGTTCAACTGGATAATGGGGGTTATCGGTGTTCCCGATGATAGACCGATGGCTGTAGGCAGCTCGGTTAAAGCGGCTCTGGAAAGGGGTGAACTGGTTCATTTTTTTCCCGAGGGTGTGATTAAACGGGGAAATCAGAAACCCTCAGGGTTCATCATCGGAGCCGCATGGTTTGCCTGTCTGTACAGCGTCTCTCTGATACCGATTTCCGAAGTATTACTGAAAAGACCGATCCACCGTTTTCTCCCCTGGTGGCCCCCCCGGGTAAAACTGATAGTCGGAGAGGCTCTGAACCCTGAGGATTTTATCAAGCCTGGAGAAAAAATGCGGAAAGGCGCCGCCCGGATGAATCTGGCGGCTGAACACCACATCCGGGAAACCATAAAGGGGCATCGCGAGAGAGGTCAATTAAAATCAATCAATCATTGAAATAGGCTGACGCGTGGATTCCAGGACATCCCGCCAGAGAGAACCTTCATTGTAAACCTGCTTCCGCTTGAATGTGGCCATGTGGATGGGAACATGAACCAGAGCGTTGTTCCACTGACCGATCAGACAAGCGGTCCGGCCGGTCATCGCCGCATGAACGGCGTTGGCCCCCAGACGGGCACAGTAGTAGGAGTCCACCGGATTGGCCGGTGAGGCCCGGATGATATAACTGGGGTCGATGTATTTGATATTCGCTTCCCGCCCCTTATCGGTGAGAAATTTATGAATGGTATCTTTCAGGTACAAACCGATATCACCGTAGGATTTATTCCCCGATGCATCCAGCCCGTCCTTACCGCTTTTCAGCAGCTCCTGCCCTGCCCCTTCGGCTACAAGAATTACAGCATGTTTTCTCTTATCCAGTCGGTCTTCAAGAGTTTTCAGCAGGCCGTGCTCCCCTTCCAGCACGAAGGGAACCTCGGGAATCAGACATATGTTCACATCACTGGTGGACAGAGTGGTATGGGCAGCTATAAATCCTGAATCACGGCCCATCACTTTTACAAGCCCGATACCGTCGGGAGCACTCTTGGCCTCCACATGGGCGGCACTGACAGCCTCCACCGCTTTGGCTACTGCTGTATCAAAACCGAAGGTTTTCTGGACGAACATGATATCGTTATCAATAGTTTTCGGGACGCCCACACAGGCGATTTTCAAACCTCTTTTTTTAATCTCATCTGAAATGGCCTGGCTGCCCCGGAGGGTACCATCACCGCCGATGGTGAAGAGGATGTTGATATTCATTCTCTCCAGAGCATCAACAATGGGTTCTTCATCCCCGTACCCCCGGGAGGAACCCAGGATGGATCCGCCCATATTGTGGATATCGTCAACAATATCCGGGTTGAGTTCGATGGGAGTCAGGTTGAACTCCGGCCGGAATCCTCTGTACCCGTAGCGGATACCGGTAATCCTCTCAACGCCGTAGAAATACCACAGAGTCCGGGTGATGGAACGAATCACATCGTTCAGCCCGGGGCAAAGCCCGCCGCAGGTAACGATCGCCGCATGGGAATGGCTGGGAGAGAAATAGATTTTTTCCCGGGGACCGGCAATTTCCAGCATCCATGCGGGATCGTAATCAGGTCCGACAGTGGAGGCATCGATGGTGTTGGACCGCAGTATGTACTGATCGTCCCGGGTGTAGTTGGCAATGGAATCCCCCAGTTTAGTGGAATATGGCTTGGGGGATGGAACTTTACAGGTTCCCAGGGATGAAATGCGAAAATCGTAGTTAACCTTATCAGACATAGTGCAATCTCCTGTTAATAAATATGACGGAGCGATGAATCATGCGCAAGTAAGCCTCCATGGTTACTTCACACATACTTAAATGGATGTTAACGTCTTTAATGCAGGAGAAAACCATGAAAATTCTCATTGTCGGCGGGGCTGGATATATCGGGTCCCATGTATGCCACGCATTTAACGACCGCGGTGATACCGTCTCTATCCTGGATAACTTTTCCTCGGGAAGCCGGGTGAACTACCCGGATAATACCGAAGTTTTTACCGGTGATATTCTGGATAAATCTTTCCTGAAAAAAACCCTATCAATCGGTTGGAATGGGGTTGTGCATCTTGCCGCATTCAAAGCTGCCGGTGAATCCATGGATAATCCGGGAAAGTACGCGGAAAACAACATCAGCGGTACCATCAACCTGCTCAATGCAATATCCGAAAATGGGAATCCCCCTCTGGTATTCTCTTCTTCAGCAGCTATTTTCGGTGAACCTGTCAGACTGCCCATTGACGAGGATCATCCCAAAAAACCGGAAAATTTCTACGGGTATACAAAACTGGAAATAGAGAATCTTCTGGGCTGGTACGACAGACTCAAAGGACTTAAATCGGCTTCCCTGAGATATTTCAATGCCGCAGGTTACGACCCTGAAGGGCGGATTACCGAACCTGAAAAAAATCCCCAGAACCTGCTGCCCATCCTGATGGAGGCTGCAGCGGGAATCAGAGACGGTGTTACCATCTACGGAGATGACTACGATACAGAGGACGGAACATGTATACGTGACTATGTCCATGTTTCAGATCTGGCTGAAGCCCATGTTCTTGCGATGGATTACCTGATTGGAAAAAAAAGAAGCATCCAGGTGAATCTCGGCAGTGAATCGGGAATCAGTGTTGCCCAAATGGTGAATGAGGCCATTCGCATCACCGGAATTGATTTTAAACACAGTGCAGGCCCCAGACGCCCGGGGGATCCGGCCAATCTGGTTGCCACTTCTGCCATGGCCAGAAAACTTCTGGGTTGGAAAGCCAGCCGAAGTGATGCGGTTTCTCTATTGGAAAGTACCTGGAGAATCTACAAAAATCTGTAAAAAGCAGTTTCGCCTCCCGGTATCTGCTCGGGGAGAATAACGGAAAATATATAATATAATACTTGTATTGTTTATTCCTGACTATTACACTTGAAATTATCAACTTTCCACTGGAGGACCTTATGCTTGCCGAAAATATAACGGAATTGATCGGAAACACCCCCCTACTGCGGCTAAACAAGCTGTCTGTAGCAGGTGGTGCATCAATTTATCTTAAACTTGAATCGTTTAATCCAATGAGCAGTGTTAAAGACAGACTTGGAATCGCAATTATAAGGGATGCGGAGGAAAAGAATCTTCTTGATTCAGACTCTCTGATTGTAGAGCCGACAAGCGGTAATACCGGTATCGCCCTTGCGTTCATCTGTGCACAGAGGGGTTATAAACTCGCTTTAACCATGCCGGAATCCATGAGTATTGAACGAAGAAGAATACTGACGGCCCTTGGTGCCACTCTTTACCTTACACCGGCTCAAAAAGGAATGAGCGGAGCACTTCAGAAAGCCAGCGAACTGGTTAAGGAGACTCCCGGCGCATTAAGCCTGAAACAGTTCGATAATCCTGCAAATCCGAATTATCATGAAGCGACGACAGGGCCCGAAATCTGGAAGGACTTAGACGGAAAACTGTCGGTCTTTGTCGCCGCTGTGGGAACCGGAGGGACCTTCACCGGTATTTCCCGATATTTTAAAAAACAGAATCCGGCTGTTAAAACAGTGGCGTTGGAACCCGAATCCTCAGCAGTCCTGTCCGGCCGACCGGCAGGAGCCCATAAAATCCAGGGTATCGGGGCCGGTTTTATTCCCGGTGTAATGGACATCGATCTGGCGGATGAGATAATAACTGTAAAGTCGGAGCAGGCCGGGATTATTTCAAGAAGGCTGGCAAAAGAAGAAGGCGTCTTTGCCGGTGTATCCACGGGAGCAAATGTTGCCGCTGCCATGAAGCTGGCAGAAAGAGATGAATACAGAGGGAAAAATATAGTTACAATAGGCTGTGACACCGGAGAACGCTATTTGAGTACCTGGTTATACCAGGAGGAGGAAAAGTAATGGGATTTTCAACAAAGGCAATTCACGAAGGATGGGGACCTGAAAACTCAGTCAGAGCCGTTCCGATTCACCGGACCACAGCGTACAATTTCAGGGATACCACTCATGCCTCAGACCTTTTCGCCCTGAAAGAACTCGGCCACATCTACACAAGGCTCAATAATCCTACACAGGATGTACTGGAAACCCGTATGGCGGCTCTTGAAGGGGGAACCGGTGCTCTGGCCCTCTCCTCAGGTACCGCTGCCATATTCAACAGCATCATCAATGTCGCCAATCAAGGTGATGAAATTGTCGCATCCTCAGAGCTCTACGGGGGCACCTACACCCAGTTCAAGGATATACTTCCCCAGTTCGGCATCAATGTTAACTTTGTAAATCCCCATGACATATCAGCGTGGAAAGCCGCTTCAAACGAAAAGACCAGAGCCTTTTATTATGAGACAATCGGGAATCCATCCCTTAAAGTGCCTGATTTTCTGGCCATAAAAGAAGTGGCCGAAGAAATCCATGTTCCAATCATTGTTGATGCCACATTCACAACACCTTATCTATTCAACCCCATAGAATATGGAGCCGATATTGTCGTGCATTCCCTGACAAAGTGGATCGGCGGTCACGGAACAGCGATCGGGGGTATTGTTGTAGAATCGGGAAAGTTCGACTGGACCGACCCTAAGTTTTCAACGTTCAACGAACCGGATACCGGTTATCACGGTCTTCGCTACGCCCACGATCTTGGCGACCTGTCTCCCATAGCCTTTGTCCTGCGAATGAGGCTGGTGCAGCTCAGAAATCTGGGAGCCTGCCTGAGCCCGGACAATGAATGGATGTTTCTTCAAGGACTGGAAACTCTGGCTCTGAGAATGGAAAGACATTCCTCCAACGCATCCACCGTTGCCGAGTTCCTTTCTAACCACCCTGCAGTTTCCTGGGTGCGGTATCCCGGACTGGAAAAAGGAAATGGA
>QNBK01000238.1 GCA_003644105.1 Spirochaetota bacterium
GGGTGTGAGAAAAATCGACCTCCCGTAACCGTCTCTGGCGTGTATTTCACCTTCCGGTGTCTTATGGTAGTCTTTGTGCCCCATCTGGGACTCTACGTAAGCAAGCCCGTCCTTGAGGGTTGCGTGTTTCTTAAAGTACGTGCCGTCTTCGGCGTTGAGTTGTGTGGCATGCTGACTCATTGTTGCTCCTGCCCTATCGGGCGTTTCGTTGCTCCCACCATGGGAGACTCTATTATAACACGGGCGGATGCCCCTGTCAAGTACTCTTGTGTCACGAACTTCAGAACCCAGACCACTCGGCATTTCGAGTATGCCCACGGTCAGGGGTCGAAAGTCTGAGTGCCATATTTGTCCATTCGCCACTGTCTCAGCCACCGATCTTGATGGTCAAGGATAAAGCGTGGCTCGGTCTGGGGTCGGTCATGGGTCACTGCCCGCATTTCGATGCCCGTCACACGGGGCGCGGTCATACCGGTCTGGGTGGTCATACCTCTCTTTTTTTTTAGAGAGAGAGAGACCCTGTCACCACGTATACCCCGTTCTCGCAAGTCGGGGGTGGTATGGTGTCGGACGCCCCGCGCCGACGACCCGCTCCGCCCCCCAGACCACCCCGACCATATGACCACCCCGATTGCCCGCCCCCTGTTACGGGTTCTGCACAGCCCACACTCGGTCAAACTCCCGTGAGGCTTGGTTTCGTACCTCGGCTCGCATCGCCGAAACCCGTTCCTGCCACTTGGTTGTGTACGTCAGGTTTTTGAGGTTGTTTAGCTCACTCGCCCACAATTCGCAAAACTCGTTCTTTGTTTTCTGGACGTCTCCGCCCTGCCAGTTTTGGCACGTGATTGTTTTCATTTTAGTACTCCTCGGATTAGTCCGATTGTGATGATTATGACGGCGTCAGCCATCGTGATATACAAAAGCCATTCGATGATGCCGAACAGCCCGCTCATGTTTTAACCTCATAAACGTTCACTGGTTTGCCGTCGTACGTTGCCGTACCCGTTGGTTGTGTTGTGATGCTCATTCGCCCACCTCGTCTACGTCGATTTCGCCTATCAGCTCACCGGCTTCGTTAGTCACTAAAACCACGTACCCGTCCCTGTCACACCTGAGGCTCGTGTTGATTTGGTCGTCGTCATCGAGACCGCCGATTACGTCGCTTATCATCGCTCTAAAATCGCTTACTTTCATGTTGTGCTCCGCCCCTAGGGGCTGTTTGTGTTCTGGTTTCGCCAAATCGGCTCGTCAGTGCCCCAAATCAGGGCAGACCAGTGGCGTCCTTGCCGTGGTGCTGGTTGGTTTAGTGAAGCTCTGATTCCGTTATGTCGCCTCTCTTGATTGCCGCTCTGATCATGTTACCGCCGTTCATCCGCTGTTGTCCTTCGTTTAGCGGTGACTTGCCGTCAGGACGATCCGTAACGTAGCGTCTGGTAAGCTCCCCGTCGTCCAAATCAAGGAGACGTTCGGCGTGTCTCAGTGTCTCGGTAGGAGAAAGCCCCGCCAAAAACTCGGCTACTGCGTCGCCGTTGTTCAGCGACTTACGTCCTGAGTAGCAGATCGTTGGTTGGTACTTGGTACGGTACCGGAGTAACGTCTCGCTCATTCCCCGTCCTTGGCTTGGTAGGAGGCTAGCCACCTCAGCCAACCACAGAAGGTCTTCGAGAGAGGTGCTTCCTAGTTTCGCTTCACCCCAACCACTCACTTTGTTCAGGTTAGCTACTAGCACTTTACGTTCTTGTTTTGCGTTGCTCATGTCTTACTTCCTGCCCCGTAGGGCGGTGTGCCACAAGCGGTGTGGCGACCGTCTCAGAGTCTTGCCCCGAGAGACAACCAGCTTACCACAGCCAGCCAGCCCCGCCAATATCCCAGTCGGGATATGAGCTTCGCTCCGCGCCTGCGTCGGCGTGTGCGCCCCAGTGTGCGCCCCCGCCCGTTTCCCTTTTACGCGTACGCGCAGTCCCCGACGTGCGCCCGCCCGCGCGGTTTAGCGGGGCGGCGGCAGGGGGCGGCGGCGGCAGTTGCCAAAAACGCGCATATGGGTATACCCGCGCTCGCGCGGTAGTGGGGGTACCCCGAGAAAGGCGGGATGGGACCCGCGCGTTCTTTGAGGTTCCCCATCGACCGCAACGTATCTAGATATTTGAATTGCCTTGCACCATCCTATGTCCTCGCGACTCGGTTCGGGTTATGAATTCGAACGAGCCTTGAATCTTGACACGCGTGTACGGGTGTGTTAGAATAGTTCCTATGATATGTGTACCCGCATGGAGGAAAATATGAATGAAGACTCAACTCGAACCGATGACAAACTCTGTGGCGGAGAACCCATGGTTACTGAAGTCAAGGGAGAGGATGTTGGACGAGAAGTTACTGTCCAGACCGGGGGTAATAGCCCAGGAAGTGCATTGTTGCTTGATACGCAGAGCCAAGAGCTTGAGCCTGCCTCTGAGTGGGATACCTATGTTGACTCCCAAATCCGCTCGGATTGGAAAGACATGCCCTTTGAAGAACGGGCGTTTTGCGACGAGTACTTAGAGAATGGTTATAAGCACAGGTTGGCTGCGGAAAGTGCTGGGTACGCTCTTTCGGCGGGTATTCGGCTTATCAACAAGCCCCTGTTACGAGAATACATCCATTGGGCGGAAGCCAAAAAGAGGTCTCGCACGCTTGTCTCGGAACACTTTTTTGATGCCCAACTCGCAGAGCTGTATGACCAAGCGATCGGCGAAGTGGAGGTCGCATGCGTCACAGGGCAGGGTGACAAGTTCGATGCCCTCAAATTTGACGGAAGATTGGCGCTATCAATTATTCAAGAGCGAGCTAAGATATCTGGAGTCTCTAAGCCCGAGATTGCCGAAGGAACAGGAGGAGTTACTGTCGTTATTGATGTTGGAGCACTTCTTGGCAAAGAGAAACCGACGAAGGTTGTCAGCGAACAATGAGCGCAATAATACAACCATCGAGTAAGATAGTCCTCCCGAACAATTGGGCTGCAAGACCGCACCAAACCCCGTTCATGGAGGCAATGTATGGCGGAACCAAAAGAGCAGTATGTGTCTGGCATAGACGTGCTGGAAAGGATTCAGCTTCGCTCAATTTCACAGCAGTGGAGGCACATCGAAAGATCGCCAACTACTGGCATATGCTTCCAACTGCAATCCAAGGTCGCCACGTTGTGTGGGATTCCGTTAACCCACAAACGGGTCAGCGAGTTATTGACCAAGTTTTTCCGCCTGAAATTCGAGAAGCAACTAATAATACTGAGATGAAGATTGAACTATCCTGTGGCTCAACGTGGCAGGTAGTAGGAAGTGACAACTATGACAGACTCGTGGGTTCTAACCCTTATGGCGTTATATTCTCGGAGTACTCAATTGCTGACCCACGAGCGTGGGACTTTATTCGTCCCATACTTGCAGAAAATGGCGGATGGGCAATCTTCATATATACTTCTCGGGGAAAAAACCATGGGCATGACCTATATCAAATGGCACAGAACAATCCCAATTGGTTCTGTGAACTTCTAGATATTGAACACTCCTACCGCGATGAAGCGCAGACAGAGCCAGTCATCTCTGTGGCACAGTATGAGGAAGAAATCGCTGCAGGTATGGATCGCCAATTAGCTCTACAAGAATTCTATTGTAGCTTCGACGCCGGTCTATTTGGCGCATTCTATACAGACCAAATGAAACTCGCGGAATTTGGCAACTTCGGATATAACCCGCGCAAACCCGTTCATACTTTCTGGGATTTAGGTCTCAGGGATGCAACCACTATATGGTTTGGTCAGCAGAACGGAAACTACATCGACATAATCGACTATATGGAGGAAAGCAATGTCAGTCTTACTCAATGGTGTAAACGGATCAACGAGCTACCATACAATTATGGTAGCCATACCGCTCCACATGATATCAAGCGACGGGACTATAAAGACGCAGTCTCTCACCTCGAATCAGCAGCGGAACTTGGAGTCGATTTCGAAGTTTGTCCATCCCTCAGTTTACGCGAAGGAATTGACGCAGTTAAGACGTTTATTCCCAGATGTAGATTTAACACGGGTGATACTGGAAAACCAGTTTCCCAAGGTGTCGATGCACTGTATAATTACCGACGTGAGTACAACGATAAGCTTAGAGTTTTTATGGACCGCCCGTTGCACGATTGGGCGTCACACGGAGCAGATGCCTTCCGCATGATGGCTATTGCATGGAATGACAGATTTGAAGAACGTAGTAACAGAAGATTTAGAGTAATAGGGGCATCCGCTGAGACAAGGAAACGCGTGTCAAAGCGACCTAATATGAACCAACAACAAAAGACACCGTGGGGTTATTAAGATGGAAGGGGCAAATATTAAAAAGCGATTCGATGCATTAGTCGAAAATCGTAAAACGCTTGAGGATACATATCAAGTAATCGAAAAATTCGTAGTACCATTCCGTGGGGAATTCTTTAAGCCTATGGCGGAAGAGCAAGAGGTAGATTGGCGCAGACGCGAAATCTTCGACTCTACTGCGATCATGGCTTGCCAGACACTCGCATCCAGTATGCAGGGTTCGCTGACTAGCCCATCAGTAAAGTGGTTCACGCTCGGATTTAAAGAGACTGCGTTGAACGAATCTAACGAAGCAATGCGATGGATAGAAGATTGTGAAAATAAAGTATATGGTGCGTTACAAGATTCAGACTTCAATCTGGAGGCTTCTGAGTTCTACCTTGACCTATCCAGTTATGGCACATCGATCTTGGTCGAGGAAGTTGATGATGACGACGA
>QNBK01000239.1 GCA_003644105.1 Spirochaetota bacterium
ATAAGCGCGTCCGCCAGGCCATGAACTACGCCATCGACCGGGATGAGATAATCGCGGCTGTTTACGGCAGCGCAGGACAGGTTGCCAAGAACCCCATTCCTCCGAATGTCTGGTCCTATAACGATGACATTGAAGCCTATCCCTACGACGTGGATAAGGCCAAAGCCCTCCTGGCAGAAGCCGGTTACGCCAACGGCTTCAAAACCGAAATCTGGGCCATGCCCGTTGCCCGCCCCTACAACCCCGATGCCCGAAAGATCGCCGAAATTATGCAGGCACAGCTTGCCAAGATCAATGTCGAAGTTGAGATAATCTCCTACGAATGGGGTACCTATCTGGACAAATGCGATTTCGGTGAACATCAGGCCGCCATGCTCGGCTGGACCGGTGACAACGGTGATCCGGACAACTTCCTGTGGGTTCTGCTCTCTAAACCGTCTGCTGTTCCCCCTGCGGGTAACATTGCATTCTGGAAGAACGATGAGTTCACCGCACTTATCAAGGAAGCCAAGGAAACCGCAGATGTCGCGAAGCGAACCCAGCTGTATATGGATGCTCAGGTAATCTTCCACGAAGAAGCCCCGTGGGTTCCCATTGCCCACTCTGTAGTGACAGTTCCAGTAAGTACCACTGTGAAGAATTTCAAGATTTCTCCCACCGGCACCCGTGTCTTCAAAAGTGTCTGGTTCGAAAAATGAAATGTATCATTCCCCCAGGGCTCTGCCCTGGACCCGGAGTCGCCGTTGGCGACTCCCTGTCGCGGCAAGCCGCGGGGTATGATATATTGCTTTCCCGGCTCTCACTCGGGAATGAACAAGTTCACTCCGCTCGTTCATTTGGGAATAAGCTGAAAGCAGCTTACCACAACGATTAATATGATCGGCCCGCCTGCAAGGGTGGGCCGGTTTGTGCTCCGGGCAGAACCGGGGCGGGAAACTTTTGTTCGATGTTGAAATTCATCCTGAAAAGATTAGTTCTGCTCATCCCCACACTTCTGGGGGTTATCACTCTTGTATTTTTTATGATTGCTCTGGCTCCTGGAGACCCCGCCCGTGTCATGCTGGGCGAGCGGGCCAATGCCGAACAGCTCGCCCAGCTTCGATCAGAACTCGGTCTGGATCAGCCCTTAAGCAAACAATACCTGCTGTATATCGGTCGCGTGCTCCGGGGAGATCTGGGTAAATCCATTGTGACACAACAGAAAATTACCGACGAGCTCTCGGCTCGTCTTCCGGCTACCATTGAACTGGCAATCACCGCGACAATATTCGCTTCAATCCTGGGAATCGTTCTGGGTGTAGCCGCAGCCCGTAGAAGAAACTCCTGGGTAGACTATTCAACTATGACCGGGTCGCTGGTGGGTGTTTCAATGCCTGTCTTCTGGCTGGCTCTGGTTCTTATCATGATTTTTTCAGTCGGGCTCGACCTGCTGCCTACAGGAGGCCGTATGGATGTTCGACTTTATTTCAAGCCCATTACAAATTACTATCTAATCGATGGAATCATCATGTGGTTCAGGGAAGGAAATTCTGACTATTTCGTTTCGGCTCTGAAGCACATCATTCTTCCGACTGTCGCTCTGGGTACTATTCCCCTGGCCATTATTGCCCGAACTACACGGAGCAATATGCTCGATGTACTTAATCAGGATTATGTTAAAACGGCAAGAGCCGCCGGTGTCCCTGAAGGCAAAGTTGTTTTCCGCTACGCCCTGCGTAACGCCCTGCTGCCGGTAATAACAGTTATAGGTATTCAGTTCGGAATGCTGCTTTCCGGGGCAATACTCACTGAGACTATTTTCGCCTGGCCGGGCATCGGTAAATGGATTTACCACTCTATCGGAGCCAGGGATTTTCCGGCAGTCCAGGGCGGTATTCTGTTCATCAGTTTCTTTTTTGTCGTGATTAACCTTGTAGTTGATCTTCTCTATTCGGTAATCAATCCCCGGATCAGGCTGAAATAATATGATAGACGAAATTATCGAAGAAGAAATCAGCCCTCCCGCCGAACCGGGTTTCTGGAAGGAATCCTGGTACCAGCTCACCCGGAACAGGGCCGCAATGGCCGGACTGGTTATCATAGCGGTTTTTGCACTGATGGCCATCTTCGCACCCCTGGTGGCACCGAAGGATCCCCTGATACAGACCATTTCGGCAAGATTAACGGCCCCGTTCACAGACGGCTACATATTAGGCACCGACGATCTTGGCCGTGATCTGCTTTCCCGTATTATTTACGGCGGCCGCATATCCCTCATAATCGGCGTTGTATCTGTAGGAATCAGTCTTGTTCTGGGAGTCGTTCTGGGTATAACAGCCGGTTATTTCGGAGGCTGGGTGGACCGGGTTATCATGAGAATTATCGACATCATGCTGGCCTTCCCCTACATCCTTCTTACCATCGTTATCGTGGCCATCCTCGGTCCATCGCTGATGAATGCCATGGTAGCCATCGGTATCAGTCAGATGCCCCGCTACGCCCGGGTAATCAGAGCCTCAGTTCTGGCGGAACGGGAACAGGACTATGTACTGGCCGAACGCTCACTGGGAACAAACAACCTGGAACTGATGTTCCGCACTATTCTGCCGAATGCCCTGTCAACCACTATAGTCCAGGCCACCCTGGGTGTCGGTGAGGCCATTCTGAGCTCTGCCGGCTTGAGCTTCCTGGGGCTGGGTGCACAGCCTCCCACTCCTGAATGGGGTTTGATGATAGCATCCAGCAAGCAATTCATCACAAGCGCCTGGTGGGTCGTTACTCTTCCCGGCATCGCCATACTCCTGGCCGTTCTCGGATTCAACCTTCTTGGCGACGGACTCAGAGACATACTCGACCCCCGGTTGAGGGACTAAACCCATGACAGATACAGCAACTGCGGCAGCAGCAACCAGAACAGGCGAACTTCTCGGCATTGATAATCTCAGTGTCAGCTTTCATACCCGCCGGGGTGTGGTGAAAGCCGTCAGAAACCTGAATCTCAATATCCGGGAAGGGGAAACTCTGGCCCTGGTAGGGGAATCAGGCTGCGGTAAATCCGTAACCGCCCATGCCATAACACGCCTGGTTCCCATGCCTCCCGGAGTTATCGAAAGCGGCATCATCCGTTTCAGAGGTACAGATCTTCTCTCACTTCCGGAGAAAGAGATGAGGGCATTGAGAGGATCGAAGATCAGCATGATATTCCAGGAGCCCATGACCAGCCTTAATCCTGTTTTTACCGTGGGGGCTCAGATTGCCGAGGTATTCATAACTCACGAAAAATTGGGGAAAAAAGAAGCTTTCGCCAGAGCGGCGGAACTTCTTAACCTGGTAAAGATTCCCGACCCTGTCAAAAGGGCCAAGTCCTACCCCCATCAGCTCTCCGGCGGAATGCGGCAGCGGGCGATGATTGCCATGGCACTGGCCTCTCCGGAACCGGGTTTGATGATTGCCGACGAACCCACAACCGCATTGGATGTCACCATCCAGGCCCAGATACTTCAGCTGTTGAGCGAACTCAAGGAACGGGTCGGAATGGCCCTGCTCCTCATTACCCACGATATGGGCGTCGTCGCCGAGACTGCCGACCGGGTAGCTGTGATGTATGCCGGACGCAAGGTGGAAGATGCACCGGTGGTGGACTTGTTTGCCAATCCCAGACACCCCTACACAGCCGGACTTCTGGGATGTCAATGCTCGGCTCCTTCGAATCGGAACGCCGCCAGACTTACATCCATCAACGGATCAGTTCCGGATCTCCTTACCCTGGGTGAAGGGTGTCCTTTCGCCAACCGATGTGACAATGTGAAAGACGAATGCATGGAGAGCTTCCCGGATATTTCAAAAGCTGGTGAAGAACATGAATTCCGCTGTCATAACCCCATCCCCGGGCCGGGAGCCTCCATATGAGCATAAAACAGAATGCCACCCCCCTGCTGGTTGCCCATGATATAAGAAAGAATTTCATCATCAAGGACGATCGCAGCCCCGCCCGGACTTTGAAAGCCGTGGACGGAGTTTCTCTGGATATCGCTCCGGGAGAAGTGGTCGGCGTGGTCGGCGAATCGGGATGCGGCAAGTCCACTCTGGGTAAAACCATCTTGCGTATGTACGAACCTGATGGCGGTAGTCTCATCTGGAAGGGAAAGGATATGACCGGTGTATCCGGTACGGATCTGAAAACAATCCGGAAAGATATGCAGATGATTTTCCAGGACCCCTATTCTTCACTGAATCCCAGAAAAAAAGTGAAAGACATCATCAGCCAGCCCCTGCGGGTTCATGCTCAGGGTGATAAGGAAGAAATCGCCCGGCGAACCGAAGAAGTGATGCGGGAAGTGGGAATCAATCCGGTGTACGGCCGCCGCTACCCCCACCAGTTCTCCGGAGGTCAGCGGCAGCGCATCGGCATCGCCCGGGCCCTGGCTCTGGAACCCGAATTCGTCGTCTGCGATGAGGCGGTGAGTGCTCTGGATGTATCCATTCAGGCTCAGATACTCAACCTGCTGCTGGATCTCAAGGATAAACACGGTTTTGCCAACCTGTTTATCTCCCACGATCTCTCGGTGGTGGAATTTATCTCTGAACGTATCCTGGTGATGTACCTCGGCAGAATTGTCGAGAGGGCACCCAAAGTTGAACTCATGGCTGAGCCCCTCCACCCCTATACCCGGGCCCTGCTGGCAGCATTCCCGGTAGCCGACCCCTCAATGAGATCTGCAAAAAAACTGATTGTTATGGGAGACGTCCCCTCTCCGCTGAACCCTCCGACAGGATGCCATTTTCATCCCCGCTGC
>QNBK01000240.1 GCA_003644105.1 Spirochaetota bacterium
AAACCTTCATCTCACTGATTGGTGGGGAACGATGAAAACGAGCATTATTATCTGTGCATACAATGAAGAGAAGACTGTTTCGAGTGTTATCCGAAGTTGTTGTGAGTTCCGGCCGGAAGATGAAATTATCGTTGTGGATGACGGTTCAACAGATGATACGGCGGAATTACTGATAAAACTATCCAAAGAACTGAATTTTATTAATTTAAGGCTCAATAAAAAGAGGGGAAAGAGTTGGGCAATGGTAAGGGGTGTAGAAGAATCTTCGAGAGATATCATTCTGTTTTTTGATGCTGATGTTACAGGTATAAGGCCTGAACATTTTAATGATTTAGTCAATCCAATCATCGAGGGAACGGCTGATATGACATTGGGGCAGCCTTCCAAAACGTTTATTGATTACAGGCTCAACCCCTTAAAATCGCTAACCGGCGAGAGGGCCATGTTCAAGATGGATATTCTTCCCATTCTGGATGATATCCGGGATATCAGGTTCGGAGTGGAGACTTATATTAATCTCTCATTTCAGTCACGGGGGAAACGTATCAGATCTGTTATTCTTGAGGGCCTTTCCCACCCGACAAAGTTCAAAAAAACAATCCCCATAAAAGCAACGAAAGAATTTTTGAATGAAGGCCAGGAAATCGCTGCAACAATACTGAATAATCCTGACCTTGTTGTCGAACGTATATTGAGACTCATCAGCTGAATATCTCTTTATACATGCCTAAAACGTATACGATAATTTTACCTTTAAATTGTCATTGTTCTTCCAGCTCTGAAGCATACCGTTCTTTCCACCCTGTCCGTCAATTATCTGACCGGATATGGAGAAATCAAGATAATCATTAAAATACCATAGAAATTCAGGCATTATGATATATGAGTTTTCTTCAATCGACCACATTCCGCCTAAGCGGATTTTTGTTTTATCCCTGTTAAATGAATAATCTCCTGCAACAAGAAGAATATTATTATGTGCTGGTGTTCCATTACCTGTCGGGTCATCAACATCACCAATTGAAAGATTTTCAGTCTTTAATGTGTAATCACCCATAAGCTGAATATTAAAATATAATTTTGTTCGGGGAATAGTGAAATCAAATCCAGGAAGATAGACAATTCTATTGTTATGGACAGTGGGATCGTCTCCCTGGATATCTCCTGTCAGCCAGTAACCGGCTTCCAGCCAGAATGTAAAAATCCCTAAAGATGTTCCCCCTTCCAGTCCGAAGAGGTGAGCTCTGTCATAGGCTAAATAGAAATCGGTACCATCCGTAGTGATACCCGGTTCGGGAAGATATCCGTAGTAATACTGTGCACCAAGATCGAATCCGTTTATTGTACTTGTAAAACGCATAGCGGCCTGACTGTATTCCAGCGTTGTTGTATCTGGTACATGCAGATTCGGAATATTCTCTGTGCCTATAGACCATCGCCCTTCCTGTGCCATAATGTGGGAGGAAAAAAACGGTTTATAAACGAGCTCCAGAAGTCCTGTTTCTTTGACATGGAAATTCATTTTTACCATCTCTCCGGCTTTTTTCAAGCTGATGACATCGAATGAAAACCCATCCGTCAGATCCCAGTAACTTAAAGGATCAAGCACATGAATCCCGTCTGCACTGCCCCATTCCACCTTCATTAATCCCGCTTCCAGATATCCGATGGAAAAAAACGATCGCAGATAAAGTTCATTGAATGTATCAGTACGAATAGTCTCCGGTCTTGTTATCCATTTTTGCGGTGATAGATTTAAACTGACAATTCCTTCCATGAAACTGTTGGATGCTTTGATGTTTAAATCCGCCTCAGGTCTGAAGATCACTTCATTATCCTGAACCTGCGCAGCATCAAAGAAGTAAAATATCTCAGTTGATATAACTCCCGAGAAATCAATTTTGATTCCATCGGATGAAGTCTCAGGGCTGGAATCGCTTATTCCTGCATCCTGTTCTGTATCGGAAAATATATCACCGAATGGGTCTTCAGCGGATATAATTGACAATGGAAGTATCAGAATTATACCAATCAGAGATAATAGTTTCATTATTGAACTCTCCCGGTTGATAGGAAATTCGTTGTGAAAAATCCCGGATTCATCGCAATATTATATTTCACCTGTAGGGTTGTCAGGATTGTCTTATGACCGGAACTGTGAGTGGTCATGGTTACTTTAAATGGTGTCCATATTTCGTTTACAAGATTGATATTTTCAGAGATTGCTGTCCGGCTTAATTCCTCAGAACGTTTATCATAAAAATCAACCTTCAGCGGGACAAACCACTCTTTATCTACCCAGCTGATAAGCTTACTTCTGGATGCTGAATCAAGATCCAGCGGGATTGATTCAACGACATAGCATAATCTGCCTTGGAATACTTCTTCCCTCAGTAAAGTATGTCTATCCTTATCGGTTTGTGTATCCGACATGTCACCGTAGGTGAAATCTGTTCCCATAAAAGAAGAATTTTGATCTGATGATGCAATTCTTTTTATTTTTCTCATTGACGGCAGGTAGATCCATTGATCGTCATTACGATCGTTATTCTCTATTGTGAGAAATCTGGTATCTTTAATGTTGGGAGGTGACATGAATACGACTATCGTTCGATTCTGCCCGGCAGTATCCTGCATGGAAAGAATCTGTAATCGCCTCGTGCTGACCGATCCGCGTTTATCAATCAGATCCATCTGAATATCCATAGCAGCACTTTGTGTGTTTTGAATATCAACACTTCTGTCCATAATCTCCTGTCCCGTTATAGCCCATAATTCTGAAAGGCCTATAAGAAACAGCGAAATAAAAATAATTTTTTTCATATTGAATATCTCCTTATTCATATATTTTATTTTGTTCTATATTTTGCATTTTTCCCGGATACCATCCTGTGGAAAACAATAATTGGGAATACGGAAATCACCATCTGATAATATTTCCGCCATAAGTCAGTCCTCCGCCAAAACCTACAGTCAATAAAATATCACCACGTTCAAGCAGCCCTTTTTCGTTCATTTCATTAAGTGCAATTGGTATGGATGCAGCTGAGGTATTGGCATAGTGTTCAATATTCATGTAAAAAACGTCCACTGGTATTCCGGATCGTTTTGAAATCGCCTGAAGAATCTTTGCATTGGCCTGATGAGGCACTATATATTTGAAATCCTTCTGAGAAAGACCGGAGGACTTTTTGAGTTCATTAATAATTTCTATACAAGCATTAACAGCAAAATTATAAACCTCCCTGCCATTCATATAGATATTTTCTCTCAGAGGCTTTTCATTTGCTGCTGGTCGGTAAGTGCCTCCTGAACCATGATAAAGATAAGATGATCCTTCACCTTTCGATCGAAGAACACTGAAAAGCATATCAGAATCATCTTCGGTGATTTCAATAAGAACAGCTCCGGCGCCATCGCCAAAGAGAACGCAAGTTGATCTGTCAGTCCAATCAAGTATTCTTGAGAATACTTCCGAGCCTATGAGAAGCACTCTATTACTTGATTTCGATCTTAAAAAATTAGCAGCAGTCTCTAATCCATAAATAAAGCCCGTACAAGCAGCTGATAAGTCAAAAGCTCCAGCAGAAGAGGCACCAATCTTTTCCTGTACCAAACAGGCCGTTGATGGAAACCCCGAATAGTCCGATGTAGCTGTTGCTACAATTATCAGATCGATATCCTTTGCCGATGTACCGGTTTTCGCCAACACATTTCTAGCAGATTCTGCAGCAAGATCACTGCACTGCATTCCATCTTCTGTGATATATCGATTACCAACCCCGGTGTGTGAACGAATCCATTCATCAGAGGTATCTAGAGTGAGTGACAGATCATAATTTGATACATTTTTCGGCGGAACATATGCCCCGGTCCCTATAATTCGGATTCCCATATAACTCCTAATATTTGATTACAAAATCTTTAAAGAAAGAACTGACAGTAATACTATCAATTAAACAACTTGCTGAAAATTTTCAATTTTCCTTTTTCCTCATTTGTTTTAAATAACTCGGAAACATCAACTTTACGTAGAACAGCGGGAATAAGAATAAGACTTGCCAGGCTTGAAATAACCATGGAAAGGGCAAACATTGTTCCAAAAACACCTATAGGAATCAGTCGGGAAAGAACGAGAGCAGTAAATCCAATTGCTACTGAGAAAGCATTCATCAGGATTGCTCTCCCAGTCGTATTATAGAGGGATAAAATTAAATCATTATGCTCTTTTCTCGCGGATAAACGTCTATATGCAACAAGTACATGAATTGCATAATCTGCACCAACACCAATTGCAATAGACGCGGTTAAAGATGTTACGGCATCAAGCTTCAGGTTCCCAGCAACAAAAGCAATAACCAGTCCGCCAAGGGAGAATACAATTGGTATCAGCCCGATAAAACCAACTTTTACCGAGTGGAAAATTAATGATATAATCAGCCACACCAGAAATAAAGCCCCAAGAATTGAAAGAATTTGAGAATTAATTATCAACTTATCAAGGATGTAGTAGATTGTGGAAGTTCCTCCAATCTTATAATTCCAACCCTCTGGTATTGCTCTATCCCAGAATGAATAAGACTGCTGGAGAACATTATTTAAGGTTTCTTTTTCCTCATTATTTAATTGAAGTGCAATAAGAGTTTTGTCTGGTTCCAGATCATCGTTGATTACCATTTCCAGATTACCAGCTAAAAGAATCAAATACTGTGAAAGAAGTGATTGAAGATCTTTCTTGGTCTCTAATCCATATTTTGCCGGGTCTTGAGG
>QNBK01000241.1 GCA_003644105.1 Spirochaetota bacterium
GCGGAAAACTGGGTTTTTGCTTCGGTAATAGTATTGACAATCATGGAGAACCTCCATCAAGACCAGATCTGGTCTGGTTCTTTCATTATACATGAAATCCAGCAATAATCTCCATTCCACTACCGGATTGAAATTCAGCCCTTTTTGGCAATTTTCGCCCATGAATCCCGGAGGCCGACGATGCGGTTGAATACCGGTTTCTCTCCCGGCTGATGATCCGCAGCATCTGCGACAAAATAACCGTTTCTCATGAATTGAAAACGCTCTTCAGGGGAAGATGAAGCAAGAGCGGGTTCCACCTTCGCTCCGGTAAGGATGATTTCGGATTCAGGATTCACATAATCCAGAAATTCCTTACCTTCCTCCACCTTACTCACATCTTCCAGGGTTATCAGATGATCGTAGATGCGCACCTCCGCATCCACCGCATCATGCCGGGAGAGCCAATGAAGTGTACCTTTCACTTTACGGCCGTCGGGAGAATCCCCCCCTCGTGTTTCAGGATCGTAAGTACAGAGTAATTCCACAGCTTCCCCTGACTCATCTCTGATAACTTCATTAACCGTTACAAAGTAGGCATATTTCAGGCGGACTTCTTTCCCCGGGGCCATACGGAACCACTTTCCGGGGGCCTCATCCATGTAATCGGTTTTCTCCACCCAGAGTTCACCGGAAAATGCAATCTCCCGGCTACCCGCCTCGGCATCTCCGGGGTTGTTCTCAGCGGTGAAAGTGTCGATTTTCCCTTCAGGCCAATTTGTAATCGTAAGTTTTAAAGGATTGAGAACCGCCATACGCCGATGAGCAGTTCGGTTCAGCTCTTCCCGGACATGAAAGTTCAGGAACTCCACATCCACCAGACTGTTCACCTTGCTCACGCCGATTTCATCGATAAACTTCCGAATGGCAGCAGCCGGATAACCCCGACGCCGCATGCCTCTGAGGGTGGGCATCCGGGGGTCGTCCCAACCATGAACATGATGTTCCTCCACCAGCTTACGCAGGTAGCGTTTACTCATAATGGTATGACTGAGATTCAACCTGGCAAACTCGTACTGATGCGGTCGGGATGGTACAGAAACATTATCCAGAAACCAATCGTATAAAGGACGGTGATTCACAAACTCCAGAGAACAGAGGGAATGAGTAACACCCTCGATGGCATCCTCAAAACCATGGGCAAAATCGTACATTGGATAGATGCACCAATCATCCCCGGTCCGGTGGTGAGTTTCCTTTCGGATACGGTACATCGCCGGGTCACGCATCAGAATATTCACGTGATCCATGGCGATTTTTGCACGTAGAACACAGCTTCCTTCATCCAGTTCCCCTGTACGCATCTGCTCAAGAAGTTCCAGATTTTCTTCCACCGAACGGTTCCTGTAGGGTGAATCTATGCCCGATTTTGTAGGAGTCCCCCGGTTTTCAACCATTTCTTCGGGGCTCTGATGGTCCACATAGGCTTTCCCGGCTTTTACAAGCTCAACGGCCCATTCGTAGAATTGAGCAAAGTAGGATGAGGCATGTCGGGATTCTCCCTCCCATTTGAAGCCCATCCATCGGATGTCGTCCTCGATGGCTCGGACATACTCTTCATCTTCTTTTTCAGGATTTGTATCATCATAGCGGAGCCGGCAGATACCGCCGAACTCTTCGGCTGCCGAGAAACTCAAAGTGAAGGCTTTGGCATGGCCGATATGAAGGTAGCCGTTGGGCTCCGGGGGGAAACGGGTAATCACCTGTAAGATACGGCCGGAGTCAAGATCTTCTTTTATTATCTGCCGGATAAAATCCAGCCCCCGGGTTTTTTCTTCCCCGCTATTGTTTGAATCATCCATCCTGATGCCTCTTTAATACCCTGTAGGGATTTTGCGAATTACTATAGGGACCGGAGGCAGGCGGGTCAACAAGGAAGAGAAAAGACGAATTACAACGCCGACCGGGGCTGACGCCGCTCCCCTGTCCTGCCCTCTGGATCGTGGAGGAGCAGACCGGAAGTTTCAAATATCTTACGGAGCCAGGTTTCCCCCTCCGCTCTTGAGGGAAATGGACGGCTCTGTACCGGAAGCCACCGGGTGGCGGCAGGACCCGGAGGGTGAGGTTCTCCAGCACCGGCATGAAAAACCCAGAGTCCCCGGTTTTCATAGGACTGCCAGCTGATGTGAAAAACATTGTCCAGATTCACATACACCCCGTCGTCAATTTCCAGAAACACCTTATTCTCCCCGGGCAATATGTGCCCGCAGCGCCTCTACCACCAGGGCATGGTCCTGTTCCTGGGGAAGCCCGGATACCGCCACATGTCCCACCGGGCCCACATTTTTTATAATCAGGGGAAAGGCCCCGCCATGGGGACCGAAATCTTTTTCAGAGATCAGCTTGGATTCTTCAATGGTTTTTCCACTGGATGCCAGCTCCCGGCCCACATAAAAAGAACTATGTCCCACCCGGTCCACCAGAGCCGCTTTCCTTTTTATCCACTGTTCGTTATCAGGACTGGCCCCGTCAAAGGAATAATGAAAAAGCCGGTGGCCGTGCCGGACAATATCGATGGCGATGGGCAGTTTTCTATCCCTGGCGGTCTCAACCATCCAGGAGCCTAATGCCCATGCATCAGAATCGGTGAACCTGGAGAAGACAAGTTCCTTTTCCTGAGCCAATAACGTTTCCAGTTCCGTGTTTTCCATTTTCATACTTCTCATTATACTGGATAACCATGACACGATGCGTAGTAAAATTCGGCGGTTCCAACTTTAAAGCTGCCGGGGATATGGAGAAGATACTCAGGGCTGTTCGCCTGTACGATAAACCGCCTGTTATTGTAGTCTCAGCTTTTTACGGAATTACCAATGAACTCATCGCTGTAATGGATTCTGCGGTTCAGGATGAGACGGAAATCCTGAGGATAACGGACCGGCTCAAAACCATGAAAAGAGAATCCCTGGAAACCCATATTGATGATAAAACAGCCAGGGAAGCGATTTATGAGAAACTGCGAAGCCGATTGGACGAGCTTTCCCGGGTTCTATTGGGAACGCACTATATCGGTGAGATTCCCCCTTTTATCCGGGATAGGATCTTAAGTTTCGGAGAACGCCTGAGTTCTCTGATTGTCTCTGCAATACTTGATTACCATGGGATACCCGCAGTAGAACGGCTGCCGGAGGATATAGGACTGATTACCGATGGTGAGGAGGGCAATGCTGCGGTGGATTTCACAGCATCAGAAGCCTCTGTCGCCTCAGGACTTCCAGAGGATAAGGTTTGTGTTATACCCGGTTTCTATGGTATTGCCCCCGATGGGCGAATCACCCTTCTAGGCCGGGGGGGTAGTGATTATTCTGCGGCTGCAGTGGCCCGGTGCATCTCAGCGGAAGCACTGGATGTTTGGAAAGATGTGAATGGATACCTCTCGGCGGACCCGAAAAGTGTAGAGAACACCAGACGCATCGAACGCCTGGGGTACAGTGAAGCGGCCGAACTTTCCTACTTCGGGGCCCAGATTCTTCATCCCAGGACGGTTGAGCCTCTGGAGGATATCAGTATTCCAATCCGGATTTTCAACATCAACGACAGCGGTGAAAAACTGAAACCTCTATCTATTATCGGACCTGATGCCGATGCCCCCAAGGGACCCAAGAGTGTTACCTACACCGATGATTTTGCCGTTCTTACCCTGGCCGGTGCAGGGGTGGGCATTAAACCGGGGATACTCGCCAAGGTAACCGGAGCCCTGGACCGTTCAGGTATCAATATCAAATCTGTGGTAACCAGTCAGACCGCCATCAATATCTATTTGAGTGAAGCCGACCTGGAGCGGACCGATACGGTGGTGAGGTCTCTGGAAGTGGCCGCGGTGAGCCATGTGATACCCCGGCGGGATCTGTCGGTGGTGGCTTTAGTAGGCGACGGACTGGGTGAAGCGCCGGAAGTGGCCGAGGGGATGATGGAAGCTCTGGATAAGCGGGGAATCCGGTTTACCATATTTTCTGTCGGTGCCTCGGATGCGGCGGCTTATGCCGTGATACCCCGGAAGCAGAGGGCCGAAGCGGTCCGGGCACTGCATGAACGGTATTTTCCAACTGTTTAAATGATTAAACAATTTTCTCCAGAAAATCACGCAATTCCTGAACAATACCCTCACTCTGCCGGTAAACCATCTTTGCCTTGTGAAAATCAAATATTCCTACCCCGGTTATCGGGGGATTCAGCAACAGATCCGGTGGATTACAGCACAGCCGCTGGGCCAGGATGGTGCGCTGCATCACCTCAAAAGTTTCCAGGACCACTTTGGCCGCTTTGGGTGGTTTCAAGCTATCTGAGGGCTGAAGACGGCCGAGAACATTCACACCGATAATCACATCACAATCGTTTAAGTGGTTCCAGGGAACCGGATTCACACAGGCCCCGTCCACAAGCACACGGCCCTGATACGTTACCGGAGTAAAGACACCGGGGACACTCATACTGGCTTTAACCGCAGGTAATACGGGCCCGGAGTCATAAACCACTTCCGAGGAATCCCAGAAATCGGCGGCCACCACTTTCAGGGGTATTTGAAGATCGGAAAAATCCTCGATTTCCAGGATTTCATACAGAAAATGGGAGAAATTTTCTCCTTTGATTAAACCGTTACCTGAAAAATCCAGATCCAGAAGCTTCACCATCTGCATTAGATTCCGCCCTTCAATTTTCCAGGGTTTATCTTCCTTTTTTATTTGTAAATGAGAGTCAACATAATCC
>QNBK01000242.1 GCA_003644105.1 Spirochaetota bacterium
AATCTTCGGCAGATAATGTCCCGGCTCGACCTTAACCGGTTGATATGGTTATCATCAGTATAAAGGAGTTTCCCGATGCCCCGATTTCTTTCTGTCTGCCTCAATCCCACTTTTCAACGCACCGTAAGTCTGAGCCGCCTTGATAAGGGAGAAGTGAATAGAGCTGTGGAATCCCGGCTTGATGTGTCAGGAAAGGGAATAAATGTCTGCCGGGTACTTCAGCAGTTGGGAGCTTCAGCGAAACAGCTCACCCATCTCGGCCCGGGAAAAGAGGAGTTTCTGAGACTCTGCAATCTGGATAAGCTGAATATCGTAGATGTTGAGAGTGATTCCCCGATCCGGACTTGTATTACACTCCTTGATAACGGGGAGAACAGCACCACGGAAGTTGTTGAACCGACCAAAGCCGTTCACAGCAGCACAGCCGAAGCTGTTCACCGGATTTTTTCCCGGGAACTGGCCGATACCGACTGGATAATCATCTCCGGGTCCAAGGCTCCCGGCTACCCAGAAAACCTCTTTGCAGATTTCTGCAGGGAAGCTTCTGAGGCAGGGATTCCCGTACTGGCTGATTATCGGGGAGGGGAACTGCTGGCCAGCCTCCCCTATCACCCGGCATTGGTAAAAATTAATCTGGTGGAATTTGCGACAACTTTTCTCCCGAATCACACAGTAAGTGAGACCGACGACTCATCGGCTCTCCCTGATGTTAAAGAGAAACTGCAGGAACTCTCATTGAATGGCACGAATTATGTCATTACCAGAGGAGCCCGGGACATTCTTCTGGCCGAGAACGGGGTGGTGGAAAATGTAACTCCGCCTTCAGTTACACCTGTTAATACTGTCGGATCCGGCGATTCTGTAAGCGCCGGAATGGCTTTTGCACTGTCAAGCGGGGCATTGCTGAAAGAGGCCGCAGTGGAAGGAGTCCGCTGTGGAGCGGCAAACGCGATTCTCCTGAAACCCGGCAGTATATATTAATTTTCTCCAGCTTCCTCAAAAGGCCGGGAATACCCCCGGTCGGCGGCATATCCGAACTCAGAGAGACCAACACCCTTCACACCGTTCAGGGAAATAACGCACCAGGCCTCATTTATCTCAAAACCATCACCCTGAACCATCCAGGGCATCTCGGGCTGACGGCGCTCCACCTCAAGTGTGAGAAGCTTTGAACCTGGAACCCTGAACTTGATAGCAAACTTCTCAGGAATACTGCCGTCGCCGCCGATTTCCATCAGATCTGTAGCAAATGAGACCGGCAATACATCCCTGTCTCCAGCTATCCATCCAGAAGCCAGGCGCTTGAAGGAGTCTCCATAATCTACCGGGGAAACGGCCAGATACTTCACCCTGATTCCGGCGATTTCCATCTCTTCATCCAGGGCCAGTACCGTCCAGAGATAGCGGTTCAGGAAGGTCCAGTCCCTTTTGCCCCAGGAATGGTCGCGAACTCCCCGCATGTTCACATCAAAGCTGTGGCCGTCCACCTTGAAGGTACCGGTGAGTATTCCACCCTGCTCTATCCGAACCTGCTTCTCAGAGCGGATACGCTGGAAATACTCCCGGCTCCAGGGCATTTCCGCCATAGCAAGTGCAGTGCCTCTGGGGTCCATGTGATCGGCAGAGCAGTACATCGCCGCATCGGCTTTCCAGTTCAGGTTCACATCGGCAGGCTTCCCGTTCAGGGTACCATTATATGTCAGCCGCCATTCACCTTCAGTAACGAGTTCAAATCTCAAGCCGGCGGCGGCAATCTCTTCGGAATTGGCGTCAGAGGTCAATTTAACAAAGCGATCATCATTGGCAAAACGTTCTCCGCCGAAGACCCCCCACATCCAGACTTCAGCTTCTTTCCCGCCTCCACGGAATCCCAATCTTGTGAGAAGGACATTCCCTTGAGCATCGGCTCCCTGGAAGACGAAGGAATCGTTGTAATTCGCCTCTTCCAAACCTTCCGGGATCGGAACCCGGCCGTCGGCCAGAGATACTGACTGCCACTCAGGGCGGCTTTTAGCACCGGATTTCACCATAAGAATGGCCAGGGCATTTTTAAGACGGCTGCCCCCTTCGGGAACCAGACCATCCCGCCGGCGGGGACGTGAGAAAAGAAGAAGAACGATACAGACGACGAGTATTGAAATAAAAATGGCAGCCATGGAGGAGGCGCTCCTTACAGGTATAGTATTTTTAATTTTCAGATGCAGATCGGATTTATGAAAACCCGATACTGCAGCCGGGTTATTGATACTAGCATGAGCAGTCAGTATTATGAAAAGGTAGCAGGAAAATTATTTTCCCGTTGATGAAAACCGCCGAAGCCCCACGGAGGTGACCATGTCACAGATTCTCTCGCCCGAAATAATTTCCATTGAACAACTCCCCCCTGGAATCGGCGGAGGTAAGGCCTCGAGTCTGACCGCCCTTACCCGCCTGGGTCTTTCAGTTCCTCCAGCGATGGTGATTCTGAATTCAGATGAATCCCATATCCCTGAAAATATTGAACCGGCCTGGAAGGATTTTGACGGGGGGATTGCAGCAGTCCGCTCCTCAGGATCGGATGAAGACGGAGATGCGGCATCAGCGGCGGGTCAGTATGAAACCCTGTTGAACGTTAATCCTGAGAACCTCCATGATGCTGTTGTTCAATGCATTGAGTCAGCCGCCGAAGATCGGGTAAAAACATACGAGAAAGAGCTTTCCGGCGGGTCTGACAGCTCCGGAGGCCACATGTCGGTTATTATTCAGAAAATGATTACACCGTCCCGGGCCGGAGTGATATTCACTGCCGATCCCATCAGCGGAAACAGGGATGTTATGATTGTGGAAGCAGTTGCCGGGCTGGGAGAAGAACTGGTTTCCGGCCATGCCGTTGCGGCTCGGTATGAGATATCTGCAACCGGCAGTCCTGAGCTGATAATCAAATCTTCAGGAGATCTTGTTTCTGCGTCTATGAACATTGAACTGCTGGAAGACCTCCGGACCGGAGCTGTCCTGGCCGCCGCCGAGTGGGGTATGCCCCTGGATCTTGAATGGGCTGTTGACTCAGAAACCGGAGAACTGCAATGGCTGCAGGCCCGCCCCATCACCGCCCTGGCTGATTCTCTGGACAGTATTGTCGAACCCGAGGAGCTTATTACCCGATGCAACATCGGAGAGATGATGCCCGGAGCTGTTACGCCCCTCTCACTTTCCACAGTGGGACAGTCTCTCAGCACCGGTCTGGCCCTTTACTACCGAAGCTTCGGTGCCATCCGCCGCAATGAACCCGACCCTTCATTCATTGAGAACTTTGAAGGCCAGTTGTTTATGAACCTCAGCTCTATGTACCTGATGAGCCAACGGGTACTCGGTGCAACTCCTGAGGGAACAGAATTAAGCATACTCGGCTCGGTTCTGCCCCCCCATGATATCGGTCCTAAATCCAGTCAGGCGGTCAGGTTGATTAACGGATTCCGATACTTCGGCGGACTCTTTGCCTGGAAAGGAAAAGTGAAGAAACTGGAGCGTTTGGCAAAAGAATACAGCATTGAAACCGACGGCCTGAGTGCCGCGGATATTCTGTCCCGAATCCGGGCTGATCATAGCAGAGTGATGAATAGAGCCGTTACCCTTCATTATGCAGCCAGCGCGTTTTCCGGAGCAATGAACGTTGCCCTTACCATGACCCTGTCCGGAGGTACCGTTATCAGTGATGAATCCAAACGTCTGATAACCGAACTTCTCTCCGGTGTGGATGGTGTTGAGAGTGCCGCTGTGTTGGAAGGGTTGGAAGAACTGGCCTCCATCATCAAAGGCACATCTATGGAAACCTCGATAATGAAGGGCAGTTCCCATGAAGTACATCAAGCCCTTTTAAGCGACAATTCAACCGCCGGCCGTTATTACACTGCCTTTATAAAACGCCACGGTCACCGCTGTATCCGGGAAGCCGAACTTCGGGAACCTGAATGGGAGTTGGAGCCGGGGCACCTGATCGAATCACTCAGAGCTCTGATTCAGACTCCATCCCGTGTTAAAAAGGCTGTGAAACCCGGGCCATTGGAAATGCCGACACTCCCGGAGGGAGTAAATTCCGGGGCGATAAAATGGCTTTCCGGCCAGGCCAGAACAGGTGTTCGGGCCAGAGAGAAGTCCAAATCTCTGCTTATACTTGTTATTCACAAGTTCAAAGTCGCCGCCCGGGCTCTTTCGGTACGCCTGGTTTCAGAGGGACTATTACCCGAAACAGATCTGACGTATTTCCTCACCATGGATGAATTGGAATTGTTGACCTCGGGACGGGGAGATGGCCTGATTGGCCGTGCCCGGCGGCGCCGGAGGCTTTACCCCCAGAGGATGGAACTCCGGTTCCCGGATCTTTCTCACGGACGTCCGGTTCCTGAAGAGCCCGCCCTGCCGGAAGATGGAACGAATATGTCTGGAATCCCGGTAAGCCGGGGTGTAGCTGAGGGGATTGTCCGGGTAGTAAAAACCCGGGAAGACGCCGAAGCCCTTCAAAACGGGGAAATCATGGTGGCCCAGTTTACCGATATCGGGTGGACCCCTTTCTACGGAAGAGTGGCCGGGATGGTAACCGAGATAGGGGGCGCCCTTTCCCACGGTTCGGTGGTGGCCCGGGAATACGGGATGCCCCTGGTGGGAGGTTTAAGTGGCGCCTGTACTGTTCTGAATAACGGGATGCGGGTACGAATTGACGGCGGAAATGGTATGGTTACCGTACTGGAAGGTGAACGGGA
>QNBK01000243.1 GCA_003644105.1 Spirochaetota bacterium
AGAATCCTGACGGCCTTCTGAGACTCGGGATGAAACATCACTGCTTGTGCGGCTGCAGTTAGAGCCCTATCAGAACTCTGGATGCTTTCCCGGGCATCATCCTGTCGTTTTGAATCATGGATCATAAAAACAGCTTTATCCATAAATACATTACTGACAGCCATTTTATGACTTAAAAACAATTCTTCCAGATTTTCAGCCTCGTCAGTTTGGATATAACTGACTGCAAGGCTGTTGAATAAACGGTTCCCCTGATCGATATCAGCATTTTTGTAAGCTTTAAAGGCCTCTTTACTTAAAGTATTGGAGATCTCATTATTTTGCTTTTCAAAAAGAGTCCTTAATCTGGAGGAATACTCCATTAAATCTTCTGAGAATGGATCCAGCCGGTATAAGTCATTAAATATAAGCAAGGCATAATCCGGATGCTCTTCTTTAATAGCCGATTCAAGCTGTACCCGCATTCTCAAGATTCTTTTCCGCCTGAGATTTTCAAGATCTGATGAAAGTTCTGGTGATGCACCCTCAGCCAGCCAGCGTGCCTGTATAATAGATTCGGCTTCTTCAAAATGACCCCGGGAAAGCAGGATCCTGGAAGATCTCACAGCTGTATCGCCGATATGTGTTGATAGAGTAAAAACCAACTCGTCCGCCAGTGTGATAACATCCTGCTCAAATGTAGCTGGAGTGATAGGCCTCATAAGAGCCAACAGAGCACTTCCGTCACGAGCCATCCACACCCGGGCATAAAGACGTATCCCACCATCCCATTCCCCTATTAACAGAGATGTGACAATATCGGCATCCGGGCGGGCTACCCCTTCAATAGGATCTGATGTATAACCGGAAAAACCCAGTTTGAGTTCATTCTTTATTGCTGATGCACTCCTGTCAGCCCGAATAACAAACTGATCAGATCCTGTTAACCTGGTCAGAAACAAATCCTCTACCAAACCAGTATCCCATCCAAGGTGAATCGGTTCCTCCAGAGGTAAAACAACCATCACGGGGAGACCGAAACTTATACCGGTAGAAATCATGCTTAAAAAAAACAATGCGGATATTGACCTGAGTCCTTGTGATGCTAATCGGTTCATGTACTCACCACAGTTTAAAACCGATACCCATTGTCAGGTCCCACCACTTCGGATCCCGTAATAGATGGTCAGTATCAACGGAATAGGTTCCCATTCTGTATCGGATTCGAACTTCCGTCCGCTCTCCAGAGTTCCATCCAAGCCATAGATCCCATGCAGTTCCCAGTATGAAAGCACCACCTGAAGAATTTGTATTCAGCCCGGGATCAGTCGGAAACTCTTTACTGTCCGATATGGAGATACCTCCCAGACTGAAATAAAAACCAGTACCGAGATTAAAGGCAAAAACCTGAAGACTGACTCCAATGGTACCTCCAACCTCACTGAAAAATATTCTGGACTCGGCATATCCGGGATTCACACCTGTAATTGACGAGCCATTGTATTCTCCTCCAACCCGGAAGGAGCCGATAACAGTTGGACGAAAACCGAATGCAGGATGTTTAAACTGAAGGAAATTCGGCAGATTACGGAAGTAGAAAGTATACGATAAGTCCCAGACCATAAATTGGAATTCTCTTTCTGAAAACCCATCAGCAGGATTCAGTCCGGAAATATTAACAACCCCGATTGACAGGTTTTCTATATGTTCCGGATCTTTACGAACCAGAAACATGGTTCTACTGTCCATTGTGGCAAACCGGTCTCTGTAATTGTCCACAGTTTCACCTGTGTTGTTCTTGAGTTCCTGTTGTCTTCGGATTCTACTCTTCAGTTGAATATACTCCGGGTAATAAGCATCGTTAGACAGAGCGATGTCGATAAAATGACCGGCAGATTCATAATTACCTTTATGGTAATGTTGACGTGCATACTCCCAGGACTCCCGTTCAATCTTCAGAGCTTCTGCATTATCAGCTGCAACATTCAGCCTCGAATCAGAAATCCCTTTTTCTGAGAGCTCCCGGCACAACCTGAGGGCACCTTGATACTCTTTATTTCGGATAAGGTTTTCAACAACACCCAGTTGAAGAACCAGATTGGCTTCGTTTCGCCTTGTTACAAAATCTTCAATTTCCCGCCCCAGGGACAAATATAATGGATCTCCTGGCCGAAGCGCCATTGCCTCATCGGTAGCGGATCTGGCCAAATCATAATAACCGCCGGCAACCAGCCGCCTGGCCTCAACCGCCCGCATTACAGCCAGCCTGGAGCTGATAAGATTCCCAAGAACTCTAAAAGAATCAGGCCGTTCTTCTTCAGGAAGAACTTCCGCACGGCGGGACCAAGCAGTCCAGGCCCGTTCCCATTGCATGGTATCAACATAGGCCTGAATCCAGGCATCAGCACCTTCACCGCTGAAATTTGTAGCAAGAGAAACTTCTTCAGCCAGACTCCTTAGATCAGTGTCTCTAGCCACCTCAGTTGTCTTAATGGTACGTGCCAGTAATGTGTTATTGTTTTTATCAGTCAGCTCAATATAAAAACGGTATTCATTAACCTGATATGAAATCGATCCTTTCAGCATAAAATCCCCGCATCGTTCAGCAAGGAGCTCTTCATCACTCAATTCGGTGGTTTCCATCTCAATAAGACGAAATCTGCCGGCATGAAGGAGGGCAATCCGAAACTCTTCCGAGAAAATCTCCGAACGTTGAGGAGTAACCCCTTCAAGAGCCTTAAGAGGCATATAAAGTAGAGTCGGAATCTGTAGCACAGCCTGAGAAAAAGTTTGTGCCGAACTGGTCCAGGCGAAGAACATCAGAAAAAAGATTATGAATAAACCGATTTTAAATCTCACAGTACAATTCCGGCAGACCAGCGAGGATGGACACCGGACAGCTCTGCTCTGGAGGGAAACCAATCATATTCAATCCGGATAGTTCCATAAATACCGATAGATCTCCAGAATTTAAGTTCCACAGCACCCTGGACTGTTGCACTGAAACCTCCGGTATTACCCGTCGTAGGTCCGGTAAGAAAAAAGGCTCCAATATCAAATGAGGGGATGAAGTAAAAATTACCGCCGCCGAAATAGAATGTGGTAAAGGGAGAAAATAGAGCTGAAAAAATAAGATCCTTATCTCCGAAACCGGAATCCTTGGATTCTACGGTCATTCCTGCCGACCAGGCCTGAGAAATCCAGGGCGGGCCGCTCTTGAAAATATTGACATAAGTCAGCTCTCCGCCGGACCAGGCAAAGGCATCACCTATACTCAGATCAGGATTCATATAAACCCCCGAAGAATAGCCCAGCCGCCAACCTGCCGGATGAATACCCTTGTAGTAATTACGAACCTGATCACCCACCGTGTAAATACCGGCAGCTTCCTGCTCCCGTCTCTGTTGTTCCTTCCGTAGAAGTTTCTCCCGCTCAAGAGCATCCCGTTGAAGAGCATCCTCCCGGGCCGCTAGTGCCTGGAAACGAAAGTCGTAATACTGAGGCTGAGGGTCCAGCAATATAGCCTCATCAGTTAATATAACCGCATTATTCCATGCCCTGTGCCTTAAAGATTTCCTTGCCTGCTTGTATACCGATAAGGCGGCTTCCCCCCGCAGCTCTTCCACCAACCAGGCATTTTCAGCAGAAGGGGATTCCTCCATCAGTTTCCTGGCGTAAAGCAGGGCTTCAGATGGATTCCCGGCAGACCGGGCCTGTTCAATTTTCTCCAAGCTGGGCTCAGTGATGGTCTGCAGACCGCTTTCTGAAATCTTTCTGGCCAGAACAACCAGCCCGTCTTCGATACCTTCTCCGGGTCTGTTGACAACAGCATTTGCAAAAACAATTCTGGCGGTTTCTGCATCAACAAGCCGAACCGTAACAGTTGTTTTATTCTCCATAGTACCGATGGAGCCCATAAGCAGCAGCTTTACCGAAGCAAATTTCCCGATATTGATTAAATCTTCATTCGAAGCTGTATCAATTAAACCTGATGATTGAAAATTCATCTCAGAAATAATTTTGTCTATTTCTGTACGTTCAACTATCTCAAAAGTACCGGTTTTAATAATCTCCGTTCTCAGGTAATCAGTAACAATTTCCACCTGTTCATAACCGTTTCGAGGCTCCAGCCCCATAAATGCAATACGAATTCTACCCGTCTCTTCCTGAGCATCAATGCTGAAAGTAGAACTGAAAACCATAAGTAATAACAACGTTTTACTTAAAAACCACCGAATATCTGTTTGCTGCATAAAAACCTGCTGACTATAGATTTTGTAAACCGTAGACAACCTATATTAACATTGACGCAATTGATGAACAAACAAAATTATAAAAGATCCAATATTACTGAATTCGATTCTAAATTTCCGGGCAAACTGCCAGAGACCAGCCGTTTCCATCACTGTCCAGCCAATGGGCAATAATCATAAAACCATAAACATCCCCGAATCCCCGAATCCCCGATCGTATGTTTCATGACTACCTGTTTGCCTTCAACACATTTCGGATCAGAAACCATTTTCTCTTAGCTACTGAATCGCCCCGGGAATCCCGAAGACCTATTTGTTTGAATCCGATCCCAATTACTGGACGCCACCAGTTTCACAGCACTGTCCGCGGACACAATAGAAAATCAAAGAAATCATCTCGTTATCTTACAACCTGCCGAGACCGGCTTATCGACTCAACACCCGACCTAATTAATGCGGTCTCCGGTAAAGCTGGGGCGATTCAA
>QNBK01000244.1 GCA_003644105.1 Spirochaetota bacterium
CAGTCTGGAAAACTACCGGGCGGACAAGGCTAATCTGTTCCGGATGATTGCCGAATCAAAAAACAGAGATGCCTTCGGAGTGGTAAACGGAGATGATCCCCATACAGATCTTTTTTTCGAAGCAGCTGGAGAAAAACCGGTTTTCACCTACAGTCTCAAATATCCCGATGCCGATCTTTTCGCTTCAAACCTGAAATCCGGCCCTGCAGGAACAAAGTTCACCCTGTTCACCCCCATGGGAAAGATGGAAACCAGGATTACACTCCCGGGTATTTACAACGTGGAGAACGTCCTTGCCGCCCTGTGTACCGTGGCCGAACTTCAGGACGAATATGCCATCGATCTGGCCCGATACCTCCCGGAACTCAAAGGAGTCAAAGGACGAATGGAGCCCGTTTCCGGAGATATGAGCTTCAGCGTGATGGTGGATTATGCCCACTCCCCGGGAAGCTTTAGAAAAATACTCCCCTTTTTGAAAAGCCTCGCCGAAGGACGTCTTATCGTCGTTTTCGGTTCCGGTGGGGAGAGAGACCTTGAGAAGCGCCCGGAACAGGGAACCCTGGCAGCAGAGTATGCCGATCTGGTGTTCCTGGCCGATGAAGACCCCAGAGGGGAAAACCCGATGTCTATTCTTGAAGACATCGCCGCCGGAGCTCCGGGAATGGTGAGGAATGAGAGCCTTTTTCTGATTCCCGACCGCAGGGTAGCTTTAAGAGAGGCCTTTAAAAAGGCCCGGGCGGGAGATCTGGTGGCTGTTCTGGGTAAAGGGCACGAAAGCTCCATCATCTACGCTGAGGGACCGGTGGATTGGGATGAGACTGAAGCCTGTAGAGAGGCCCTTAAAGAACTGGGATACGACGTCTGAGGAGACGCGCGGGAGAGGTCAATTTAAAAGGCGATCCACAATAAAGCCCATGGCAATACCGAAACCCGAACCCACAAACACCTGAGGATAGGTATGACCCAACAGAGTTTTCAGGGCCTTGGGACGCTTGGACTCTTCAAAGAGATGGGAGAACTCTTCCAGCAGCTCGTTGAGAATCTCCGCATGCCGCCCGGCCGCCCGGCGGACACCGGTGGCATCGTAAATAACGATAATTCCAAAAACCAGGGCAATGGCGAAAGTGGCACTTTCCACACCGTAATTAATAGCCGTCGAGGTACATAAGGCTGAAACTGTTGCCGAATGAGAAGAAGGCATACCTCCGGTTTCAGCCATACGCTCAGGAGCCCAGCGGCGGTCGGTAAGCAGTATCAGCAATACTTTGGCTATCTGAGCCGCAACCATGGCCAGCAGAGCCGAGAGAATAAGCGGGTTGTCGAACAGTTTCAAATCAAGCTCCTCAGGTGCTTGGCCCGGATGAACGCCCGTTGTAGGCTGTAGACGTGAAAACTTTCAGAGGTCTGATATCCACCCTGTTGGCGTGTCTGGTTACTGCCGGAACGCTGTTTGCAGACGATCCGAGTACCATCATACCGGAAGATGACGTGTCAATCCAGTTTTTTCCCACCTCGGATTTCGCCGATTGGCCCGGAGTATCGGGGATTTCTCCGATAGAGCTGTCGGCGGCGGCGGGCAGAGTGTGGCTGGTATGGCCGGGAAGTATTATCAATCTGAACGGAAGCGGAGCTGTTGATGAGCAGACTCTACTGACTCTTTTTGCCAGCCGGGATGCCCTCTGGGGGGATGATGAGTGGAGCGCGCAGAGCGGTGTTATCTGTTCTGATGGTTTTTGGAGGGGTTTTATTGACCTCCCGCATCTGTTCGCCCAGCTGGATCTTTTTTCCGGCATCGTATCCACGAGGAATTGGGAGGGGGAACTCCCTGATTCAATTTATCCGGCATCTGATGGAAATCTGCTGATATTCACCGGAGACAAAGCTGAACTTGCAGATTTCAACAACGGAATCCAGGAACTGGGAAACGGCATTCCCCCACTCTCCATGCTGGCGGTTTCCACCACAGAACCCATCGCCGCATGGCAGGAGGGGGGAAGCAGCAGTATTCATATTGCCGGCTTTGAACGCATTGACAGCCCGAACAGCAAGATGGAGATTCCAGGGGTTCCCTGGAGTATGAGCTGGGCCGGAAAGATGCTGGTTATCGCCTACCCGGGGAAACTCTACGCCCTGGAAATGGAGGGGCATCCGGCTGTGTACAGATTGGAGAACGAACGGCTCCCCGACCGCTGGTACAGGATACGCGGCGGAAAAAACAATCTGGTAATTCAGTCTCCGGAAGAAGGAACCGCCGGTATACTCTCCCTGGCAAAGGAGAATCTCCCCCTGTCGGGAGAAGTTAGGGAAGACTTTGTTTCGCTGCTGAAAAAATACACCCTGACAGCTGGAGACAAGTTGGAAGAAGCTGGATTCGGCAGTCAGGCCGACCATTACTACAGGTGGGTGATGCCCTACATCAGGGAGTACCGCTCCCGTTACCCCCTTGAAGAAATCTGGCCGAATCTTGAATCCGAAATTACCCGCCGCCGGTCGGCACTGCGTTAGAATCCCCCGGGGTCCGCAGCTTGTCCGCCGCCTGCCGGGCATGGCATGATACCCCATGGCCAAAGTCGCGATATTATACGGCGGCCGCTCGGGAGAACATGAAGTCTCCTGTACCTCCGCCGCCGCCGTTCTGAAGAATCTTAAAACCGGACACAGTGCCGTTCTCATCGGCATCAACAGAGAAGGTATCTGGTATCTCCAGAATATTCCGTCTCCCTTTCCTGATATTCTTGCTATAAATTGTGTTATCAGCAGGAAGCTCTCCGTACTTCCCGGTGAGGGTTTGGCCTTTTCCGATGGAGAGAAGCTGGAAGTTGATGTTGTTATCCCGGTTCTCCACGGCAGCTTCGGGGAAGACGGCCGGGTACAGGGGCTGCTGGAAACCGCCAGAGTTCCCTATGCCGGTTCCGGAGTACTGGGCAGTGCCGTCGGTATGGACAAGGATATGGCCAAGCGGCTCTGGCTGCAGGCTGGACTGCCGGTGGTTCCCTGGAAAACCCTTCATGCTGAAAATGATTCGGGCATATCCGTATCAGCTGCCGGTGAACTGTTTACCGAACTCGGCCGTCCGCTGTTTGTTAAACCGGCGAATGCCGGATCTTCAGTGGGTGTAAACCGGGTGAAAAACGAGGCGGAGCTGATCTCAGCCTTAAAATCCGCCTGGGCTTTCGACAGGAACGTTCTGGTGGAAAAAGCCATCATCGGCCGGGAGATAGAGTGCTCGGTGATGGGCTATTCAAACCCGAAAGCCTTCCCGCCCGGGGAAATCATCCCCGCTGAAGAACATGATTTTTACGACTATGATGCCAAATACACCGACCCTGATGGTGCCCTGTTGAAAGTTCCCGCCGATCTGCCTGAAACAACAGTACTGAAGATTCAGTCCATCGCTGAAAAAGCCTACCGCTGTGTGGAAGCCGGAGGCCTCTCCCGGGTGGACTTCCTCCTGGAAGAGGATAGCGGGGAGGTGTTTATCAATGAAATCAACACCCTCCCGGGAATGACGTCTATCAGCCTTTTCCCCAGGATGACAGCAGCAGGAGGAATAAACTTCACCACCATGCTGGAAAAGCTTATCGCTGGAGCATTTAAAGAGTTTTCCTACCGGGAAGGTCTCTCCTACAGTATTTAAAACTTCCAGGAATAAGCCAGAGCCAGACGGTCCAGTTTGACATAGGTGTTACCTGTTGCATCCCAATTCTGGAACCATCGGGCATAGGCGGTTTCTTCGGTGATGTAAAATCCATTGCGAAACTGCAGCAGGATTGTCAGTCCATGGCCCTTGTTTAAATCAATATTTACAGCCGGGCCGAAACGCCAATGATGAAAATCCGATCCCCAGCCGCCGGAATCTATGGTGGACATGTTTTTAATATCCGGAGACAGGACAAAACGGTGCTCAGCTACCAATCCGATAAAGTTCACCTTCCAGGGAGGCTGCCACCCCAGGACGTAGTCACCTTTGTATTCCCAGGAATTGAAGTTACGTCCGCCATCGGCCCGCCAATACCATGATTCCCCTTCTCCCGCTTTACTGTAATTTATATACCGAACCTTCCCGGTAGCCGAAAGAATAAAATGATTCCATTCACCGGGAACAACGGCTGCCAGATCAAACTGAAAGGTTCCACCAACAAAATACAACCCGGCCCAGCCGCCTCTTTCAGTGTTGGTGATATCATCGGATATGTTCAGAGCCAGGCCGTCTATCCCCATAAATCCAAGGTGCCACCCGGTACCCCCGGCAATACCCGCCAGTATTTTGATGAATGCAATCGGAGTCCATTGCACTTCGGTTTCAATGTGAACAGTAGCCGGTGAAAGAATAGGTTTAACGATAAAAGTGATGTTGTTGCCCTCAGTGAGGGGGCCGTTTCCCACCAGAAAAGAGGTTTTCGCCTGAAATTTGTAAAAGGCTTCCAGTTCTACAGAACCCCAGCCGCTGCCGAGGTTTCTGGTTTCAGGATCGCCGTTTCCCCAGGCTGCAAACGGTCCGCTTGTCCAGGCTGCACTCTCATCAGGTGTCTTTGGAACATAGGACGGCAGCTGAAACCAGCTGGACCCCGGAGCTCCGCCTTTACTGTCATCGACGTAATAGGCAAAGTTGGATCCCACAGACTGATCAATTTCCCAGGCGGAAAGGGGTGTGATAAAAAGAATCAGGATGAGAGCGACAGCGGCGGCAATAACGTTTTTTTTAA
>QNBK01000245.1 GCA_003644105.1 Spirochaetota bacterium
CAGTAGAATTGACAGACCCCAGGGGGGCTTGCTTCCGATCGGATAAACAACCCAGCCCGAATGATCGGCGGGTTTCGCTGCTTCTGACATTCTGTATTTCCTCCAGAAAAGTGATTAATATAAAAACCTATTTTTAAATACACACAAATAAATTAGTCCTTCATGTCCTTAAAACACGGTTTTTTGACATTTAGAAGGGATTATACCCTGACTTACAACAATTATGTAAATTTATTTCCGGAAAAATTACAAATAAGCCTCTTTTAAGTAATACCGGCTGTTAATACGTGGTAATTATATCCCTCAAAAACCACTCATGAAGCCGGTTATCACCGGTGAGTTCCGGATGAAAGGCAGCTCCGACAATATTATTCTGCCTCACAAGAACAGGAAAGCCATCATAAGAGCAGAGAACCTCAACGCCGCTCCCCACACCATCTGCAGGGATCCGGGGAGCCCGAATAAAAATCCCCTCCATAACTGATTCAGAGAACTCGGGAGAACCTGGAATATTGATATTCAGAGAAGCTTCAAAGCTGTCGAGCTGGCGGCCATAGGCATTCCGGGCAACAGTAACGTTAAGCCCCCCGAGGCGTGGGAGAGCATCCCAGTCCTTCAACCGGTCGGCCATAAGGATAAGGCCGGCACAGGTACCGAACACCGGCAGGCCCCCTTGAATCAGATTCTGCAGTGGTTCAATCAGTCCCCACCTCACCAGCATCTTACTCATTGCGGTACTCTCACCGCCGGGGATTATCAAAGCATCAATGCCTGGAAGATCGTCAGGGTCCCGTACCTCGACGGCCGCCGCTCCCAGGGATTCAACAACGTCTATATGGCGGGCAAAGGCGCCCTGAAGGGCCAGGACGCCGATGGTTTTTCTATCCGGCACTAATTTTACCAGCCCCGGGAAGCCAGCCGTTCCTTTTCGCCTAAATCATCACAGTTGATGCCAACCATGGGCTCACCCAGATCTTCAGATATCTCTGCCAGCTTAGCCGGATCGTTGTAGTGGGTAACCGCTTCAACAATGGCCTTGGCCCTTCGGGCGGGGTCTCCGGATTTGAAAATACCAGACCCGACAAACACGGACTCGGCTCCCAGATGCATCATCAGAGCCGCATCTGCAGGAGTGGCCACTCCCCCGGCAGAAAAATTGGGGACCGGCAGTCGGCCGATCCTGGCCACTTCCTCAACCAGATCGTAGGGAGCACCCATATCCCGGGCGGCGCTCATCAGTTGATCTTTCGGCATTACGGTAAGTGCATGAATCTCATCCATCAGGGTTCGCATATGCCGTACCGCTTCGACAACATCACCGGTACCGGCTTCACCCTTGGTTCGAATCATAACTGCACCCTCACCGATACGCCGCAGAGCCTCGCCGAGATTTCGGCAACCGCAGACAAAGGGAACTTTAAAGGCGGTTTTATCCACATGATACTGATCATCCGCCGGAGTGAGAACTTCACTTTCATCAATAAAATCAACACCCAGGGCTTCAAGGATTCGGGCTTCCATAAAATGACCGATACGGCACTTGGCCATTACCGGAATACTGACAGCTTCCTGTATACCTTTAATCATTTTTGGGTCCGACATCCGGGATACCCCGCCATCGGCTCGAATATCTGCAGGTACTCTTTCCAGAGCCATAACAGCGGAAGCCCCGGCTTCCGCGGCAATTACGGCCTGTTCAGAAGTTACCACATCCATGATAACCCCGCCTTTCAGCATTTCAGCCAGACCGACATTCTTTCTCCAAACAGGGCTCTGTCTTCCCGACCATATTTTTTCACTCATAACCGACTACCTCTCTATTATGCAATTTGCAAACTCATCGCCTTAGATAACCACTGTACCGTCGAAGTGTCAAGAATGAGAGCGGTTTACAAGAGTGGTTGAATACAATACCAGAGCCGCTGCAACAAGGGAAAATGCAATTCCCCGGAACAAACCGAAGTATTCCCCGTAAACAAGAACCCCCAGAAGCAGCATAATCGTTGGGGCCAGATACTGCAGAAAACCCATCGTGCTCAAAGGTATACGCTTTGCCCCGACTCCGAACAGCCAAAGGGGCAATAGGGTTACCAATCCTGCAAGAACCAGCATCACCGTTACCCCTGTACCGAATCCGGTAAAATGAAGCTCTCCTCCGATTCCCCGGGAAACAAGGTATCCGATGGCCAGGGGACTCACCAGCAGCGTTTCCCAGGCCAGAACTTCAATACTGTCAATCTCAGAAGAAAGATGCTTCACGGCAAGGCCATAGAATCCGAAGGAGAACGCCAGAACCAGGCTCAACCAGGGAAATAAGCCGCTGTCCAGGGTCATTAAAATTACAGCAGCAGAGGCAAGAAAAATTGCAATATATCGGATACGTCCCATACGTTCAGAAAAGAAAAACACACCGAGGAGAACGTTAATCAACGGATTGATGTAATAACCCAGGCTGGCCTCAACGATTCGCCCTGTGGATATTGCCCATAGATAGAGGCCCCAATTACAGCTTATGAGTACTGCCGCCATTAAGAGAAAACCTGCAGCTTTCATATTGAATACACTGCGGCTCAGAGGCCGCTTTCTGAGAAGAACAAAAAGCCAGGCTATTATTCCGGCACCTCCTACCCTCCAGGCCAGTAGCTCCGCTGAGGGTACAACACTCAGAGATTTCCAGTAAACCGGAAGGAAGCCCCAGAGGACATACGCAGAAAGAGCGGCCACCACACCAATTTTCATTTCATTTTTCAGTATTTCACTCACAACCGCAGTCTAGTCTTTTTTTCCCCCTGCGGGGCACCCCCGGCAGCTGAGTCTGTCAACCTTATCTACGGAAGTATGAATCGGTTAAGTTCTTCTCTCAAAGACTGCAGCTGGCTGTTGGAAGTTTCACTCAGGTCCGAAACATCGGTGGCATTGAGAATCTCGTTGCTTCCCTGTTTCAGTTCCGACATACTAGCTTGAATTTCCTGAAATGCCTGCCCGCTGCTTTCACTGGAAGTCCTTGCAATCTCCACTTTATCCATCAGCTCGTTTACTTTACCATAGTTGCCATGAGCGGCAGCCACGGCGGAATCAATCCATGGACCATGAAAGAAGCAGGCATCAATCCCGACGATGTGAAAGACTTCAGTGTCAGTATCAATCCGGTATCCCTTCCTCCCTCCATACAGAGGGTAATTCAGAATTCTGCCATCTACCGCTATCCCGACAGCCGAAGCCGTAGCCTTGTAGAGAAGCTTTCCCGGGAGTACGGCCATCCTCCGGAAGAACTGATGGTTGTGAACGGAACATCCCAGGCTATATTTCTCATTGCCGCCGCCTTTCTTGAAACAGGGGATACCACCCTGATTGCCGGCCCCACATACAGTGAATACCGGGATGCCTCGGAAGTTTCCGGTGCCCGGGTTATCGAATACAGAGCCAGGGAAGAGAAAAACTTCAAACCCGACAGCAGAAAACTCAGCCGAATTATCAGAGAAGAACAACCGAAAGTCTTCTGGATCTGCAGCCCGAACAACCCCACCGGCTCCTGGCTGGAGGAAAAACAGCTGCTGGAACTTTCAACCGCCTGTGTGGAATCCGGATGTCTCATGGTTCTTGATGAAGCCTACCGCTGCTTTGCACCTCCCGGGTTACTCCCCGAATTATCCCTCCCGGCCGTAATCTCTCTGCACTCCATGACCAAGGATTTCTGCATCCCCGGTCTTCGTCTGGGCTGGATACGAGGCAAAGCCCCGGTTATAGAAACCCTTCTCCGACGTCAACCTGACTGGAGTGTAAGTGCCCCGGCTCAGGATGCCGGATCCGCCTGCATGGATAAGCTGGATTATTTTGAAGAAAGCTGGAAGGAAACCAGAGAAAACACACTGCTGATGGCCGATAGACTACGAGCACTGGGACTTACAGTTTTCCCCAGTGCGGGAAATTTTCTCCTGGTTGGAATCGGGAAGAAAAGCGGTGACGATACTGCGGTAAAAAAGCTCAGCCGGGAGCTCTGGAAAGAACTCATCCTGGTTCGGGATTGTGCCTCCTTCGGCCTCGAAGGCTTCATACGCATAGGAACCCGTTCTCTCACGGACATTGATGTCCTGCTTAAAATTATTGAAAGGAACCTTTAAAATGATACTTATTATCGGCGGTGTGAAAAGCGGTAAAAGCTCCTGGGCCTCCACTCTGGCCTCCCGCCGTGAAACCCTCGGCCCCGTTACCTATCTGGCCACCGCCCGGGCCGGAGATGATGAAATGAAAGACCGCATCCGCCGTCATCAGGCCGACCGCCCCTCCTCCTGGTTAACCGTTGAAGAACCTGATAATCCCTCCGGATATTTTCTTGGACTGACCTCTGCCGCCCTTACAGGTTTACATCCGAACACCGTACTTTTCGACTGTATCACCCTGTGGCTTACCAATATTCTGTCACCCTTTGGAGACGAGCCCGATCGGGAGAAAGCCCTGGCTCTCGGAGAGAAAGAAGGGCAACGGCTTCTTAAGGCTGTTCTTGAATGGGAAAAGGGGGCCACTGAAGGTGCCAGAGAGACACTCATCGTATCCAACCATGTGGAGGCCGGACTCATATCTCCCTGGCCACTGGGACGGATATTTCAGGACATCGCCGGGCTCACCCATCAGATGTTCGCCGCCGAGGCATCCGGGGTATATCTGATGACCGCCGGCATCCCTCAG
>QNBK01000246.1 GCA_003644105.1 Spirochaetota bacterium
AACCGGGCGTCCGAAGCTTTTGGAACTCATGATGCCCTTTTTTGCCGGGGCGGTTTCTTCCATAACGATGGAGGGAATTCCCTTGAGTTCCCGGACAATGCGCAGGCCGGTGAGGGTGATGCGCTGTTTTGCCCAGGCTTCATCCACATTCTTCAGGTCCAGGGCGGTACGTACTCCCCGCTCCCGGAGACGTCCGGCCAGGTTGGACGCGATACCCCACACCCCTTCTACCGGGGTTTCTCCCAGGACGAGATTGATATCTTTTTCATGGCCGAAGGCCGGCTTGAGGCCGGATGCCGCAGCCGGGGTGCTTACATCGACATCTCCTAGGGCGAAGATTCCATCGGGGCGTTTCTTGGCGATGCCCCCGGCAATTTTGGCCAGAACCTTGGTGGGAGCCACCCCCACTGAGCTGGGGATGCCGATACCCCGGTGGATGCCGTCCCGAAGTTCCCGGCAGAGAGAGAGCGGCGGGGCGGGGAGGTGATCGAGAACCATGAAGGCTTCATCAATTGAATACACTTCGATTACCGGAACCCTTGAGGAAATCATGTCCATCACACGGCGGGAGAGGTCAGCATAGAGGGCATAATTGGAGGAGAACACCTCGATGTTGTTCTTTTCAATAAACGACCGGGCCTTGAACAAGGGAATGCCCCGGGGAATCCCCAGATTTTTGGCCTCCCGGCTCATGGCCACGATACAGCCGTCGTTGTTGGAGAGCACCACCACCGGCCGGCCCTCCAGATCCGGGCGGAACACCTTTTCACAGGAGGCGTAGAAACTGTTACAGTCCAGAAGGGCGACGGTCACCGCTGCCGCCGGGCCGCACGCAGGCCGTGAAGAACGTAGGTCACCACACCCCAGATGGAGAGCTCCGAGGCCTCATCCACCCGGATAACCGGATAGGCCGGATTTTCGGGCGCAAGGATAAAATGCCCGTTCCTGCGTTTCAGACGTTTAACGGTAAACTCACCGTCCAGAATTGCAATCACAATATCTTCCTTCCGGGCCACCAGAGAACGGTCCACCACAAGAAAATCGCCGGGAAAAATACCGGCGCCCAGCATGGATTCGCCTTCAGCCCGGACCACAAAGGTGGTGGCGGTGTCGTTTATCAGCAGTGCGTTGAAATCAAGGCCGCCTTCTACATAGTCGGCGGCAGGGGAGGGGAAACCCGCCCGGACCGACTGGGTGAAGAGGGGAACGCTGCGGGAGGTTCCCGGATTGACGGGTGCCGGTAAGCTATACATACGTTAAGTGTATTTTGTTGTTTCAGGAAAGGGAAGTGTCCCCGGGGCCTTTTTTCAGTCAGTATTGGAAAAATCGAAGCTTTCGTAGATATCTTCAAAATGTTCTTGTACCGTTTCAGAGTTGTAGCCCACATCTTCCAGGCTGAGGCGGCGGCCGCTGGCGTACTCGTCGGTACGCCGGGATTCTTTTTCCAGCCAGCTTCGGTATCTGCCGCTCATCTTCAGATTAAAATGTTTGTAGAGACTATCGATGGTATCCATCGGGCGGGAGATGAGATTCCGGTATTCAACGATGAGATAGTCTGATGATTCCCATCTTTTGAGGAGTTCCAGGGGGTAGGAGTACCAGTGCCGGGTCATTTCAAAAAGTTCATCCCGGAAGGGGTAGGGCTCTGCGGGAGAGGCAAAGTAATTCCAGCAGAAGGCGAACCATGCAGCCTGGGATACCAGAACCTGAGCGGGATTTCTTACCATGTAGACAATCCGGGCATCGGGAAAAGCCTCTTTGAGGCTGGCGATTTTCGGTGTGAAGGCCGGGTTTTTAGAGAGGTATACCGCGGACACCGGATGACAGTAGAGATGTCGCCGGATGCATTCTTTGTAGAATGACAATTTCCGTTTCTGCCTGCCCCGGCTCATCTCCCGGTCGGCAAATTGATAGTCCCGTATGCCGCCGGTATCCGGAAAGAAAAACCATGTGAAAAGGGAGTCCCAGAGAAAGAGCAGTAAGCCTTCATCCTCCTCTTCTTTCCATAAACCCACCTGGTGAAACTGAATATCGCCGAGGCTGCGGGAATTGTACTTCAGCAGCCATTTCATGGCCGGTGAGCCGATCAGCCTGTCCAGTTTCTTCCAGGTTTTGAGAATCTTTCTCTGAAGAATTGATGGAGCCAGGTAGATTTCCCAGGTTTTCATGGCACTGAAGTTCTCATTGTCTCCGGCCATCAGCCGGTGGAGGAAGGTGGTGCCGCTTCGGAAGAGCCCGGTGATGAAAAGAGGCTTTTCCACCGGAACCTTCTTCCACCCGGGGAACAACAGATTATCAAGAGCCAGGCAGATACGGGTGAATATCTGGTGGGGAATAAAGAGTATCCAGAAGACGGCCAGGGCTCCCATACGGTGAGCTGTAAGGCGGCGGTGGGTATTTCGGGTGCCGAAAACCGATCCGAAGGCCTGTCGGAAGAGATGCGCCCAGTTGAAAGGCATCCTCATCAGTGTTTTTTTGCATCGGGATTTCCGTACATCTCATTGGGCACACGGCGTTTGAAGCTCATAAACAGTCCTGCTGCACCGGCGAGTATCATCGGGATGGTGAAGAGCATGCTGATGGTGAACCACCGGCTGCCCGGTATCAGGGCTGAGTGACTCACCGGGTTGCGGTAGAACTCCATCCAGAACCGCATCAGACCGTACCCCAGGAGGAACAGGCACAGCACCGATCCCCGGGGTTTGGGTTTACCGATATTCCGGAACAGCAGAAGAATAAAGAAAAGGATGATACCTTCGAGTACCAGTTCATAAAGCTGTACCGGATGCCGGGGAAGATTTACCAGGCCTGAAGCGGGAATTTTCATCCCGATACCGGCGGCCCACTCAGCCACCCATCCCTGAGCCGCATCAAAGCGGTCTGACAGGGGAACCGTATCAAAAACCATAGCCCAGGGGGCATGACTGGGTTTCCCCCAGAATTCCCCGTTGATGAAGTTCCCCCAGCGTCCGAATCCCAGAGCCATGGGGGCAGGGATTATAATAAGATCGGCTACATCCAGGTAGTTCAATTCTGTCTTCCGGGTGTAGAGCCAGGGAAGGAACATGGCGGCGAAGAGACCGCCGAAAAAGTACATCCCGCCATCCCAGACTGCGAGAATTTCCAGAGGGTGGCGGAGGTAGTACGCCGGCTGAACAAAGAGGCAGAAGCCGAGTCGGCCGCCGGCAAGTACTCCGACGAAAATCAGCGACAGGATGTTGGAAAACTCATCGTTCGTCATAATGATTTTCTGCTTCCTGATATGGGCTTTCACGAAAAACCAGGCAAAGAGAAAACCGCAGAGGTACATCGTACCGTACCAGCTGATAGCCAGAGGACCGGGGAGATCAAGCAGGATGGGGTTGAATACCGGGGCCGTTATATAGGAGTTCATAAGTATTCTCCATTCTAGTGAATAATTGACATTAATACAAGAAAATGTTAAGAAATCTAACTATTAGAAAACTAAGGGAATATAACGATGGATTTTCAGGATACAAAAGAGTTTGACGGCATCCAGAGGGGCCTCCAGAATCTGTTTCAGCTGCATAAAACATTGTTGTCGGAGTTTCACCCGGATATCGGCCCGGCAGGCCTCAATCAAACCCATTGGCGGTCTTTGATGTATATCGCTGATTCGGGATCCGAATGTATGACGGGTGTCGGCCGGCATGTAGGGCTGGAAGCCGGGTCCTTTACACCGGTGGCCGATCGTCTGATTACCGAGGGACTGGTGGAGCGGATTTCCGATTCCCGGGACCGGCGCCGGACTCTCCTGAAGATAACTGATACAGGGGAATTGACGGTGAAAGAGTTGAAAAGAATGATGAAAGCACATTTTGCCGACAAACTATCAGTTCTCAGTGAAAAACAGCTCGGCAATCTTGCTGAGGGCATGACAACAATAAGCGAAATCAACCGCATACTCCAGGATAACAACAATGAATAAAGCGATGAATAAAAACCGGGCCGAACTGGGCGAGGCTCCAATCGGGAAACTCCTTTTAAAGCTGTCTCTGCCGGCAACATTCGGCATGATAATCAACGGACTCTACAATCTGGTGGACACCATCTTCATCGGCCGCGGTGTGGGTACAGACGCAATCGGAGGTCTGGCTCTTTCCTTCCCGGCTCAAATGATTATCATTGGTTTCGGTATTGCCATCGGTCAGGGTGCGGCTTCGGTTGTATCCAGGAACCTCGGAGCTCAAAACGATCAGCGGGCCAGGAGGGCTGCGGGTAACGCCTTTGCACTGGCATTGACTGCCGGACTTCTCATTCTCATTTTTGGAAGACTGTTCTTTGAACCGCTGCTCAATCTACTTGGCGCGACCGATGCTCTTCGTATTTATAGCAGGGATTATCTGAGCATCATACTTCTGGGATCTCCCTTTACAGCCATGTCCATGGTGGCCAACAATCTGCTTCGTGCCGAGGGTAAGGCCAAAATTTCGATGGTTGTTATGCTTATCGGTGCGGTTACCAATATTATACTGGATCCCATCTTCATCTTTGTTTTCAGGATGGGTGTAGCAGGTGCCGCCTGGGCCACAATTATCGGGCAGATTCTCTCTTTTCTCTATGCATCCCGTTATTTTCTGATGCGTAAAACC
>QNBK01000247.1 GCA_003644105.1 Spirochaetota bacterium
ATATCTCTTACATAGATTTCTCTTTTGTTGCTATACTGTACGTGATATACGCGTACAGTATAGCTGGGTGGGCTTATGGCTATTGAAGAGATACTTGATAAATTGCAGATTCAAAAAGATCAAATCCTGCAGAAGATCAGCGAGCTAAATGATTTTAGACAAGGCTCGCTATCACCTCGGTATCGAAAATGCGGAAAATCTTATTGCCACTGCGCCAAGGAAGGTTCGAAAGGACATGGTCCGTTATGGATGACAACCAGATCCGTTGGTGGAAAAACAATTTCCAAAGCGATTCCGAAAGAGAAAGTGGATATAACCTTCAAGCAAATTGATAGATTCCATCAATTTCAAAAACTGGTTCACGAATATATCGAGACCAATATTAAAATATGTGATGCCCGCCTTGAAGAAGGAAAAGCGGCTTCCAGAGAAGCTGAAAAAAAGGGCTGAACTCCAAAATCAGAACGGTTATAGAGCAGAAAATCTCCTACTTGGTCATTCAAGCTCTGGAAGGTTTCTCTGATTTTGAAAATCTCGAGACACTTGTTAGAGATACAGCCCTTCGTGTCGGAGCCGGCATTCTCGAGTCCATGATTAATGCTGATAGGTCGGATTGTCAGCCGGCCTTTACCCATCCGGATGGCACCCTCATGAGTTATGCCGGGCGAAGGGAAAAAACCTTTGTGACAGTCCTGGGGGGTATCACTCTCAAGCGAGCTTACTACACGGATGAAGATGGCCGGGGATATTTTCCCCGGGATGAAACATTGGGTTTGGATCGTGATTCACTTTCCGGTGGAGTCAAACGAATGATAGGCCATACCGCCAGTATACTCAGCTTTAGAGAGAGCAGCCTGATGATAGAACATCTGGCGGCCCTTCATGTGGGTTTCAAGCAGGTTGAGCGGGGTGCAGAGGACCTGGGAGAAGAAATCGCACAAGATGAGAAGTCCATCGTCCAAGATGGAAATCCCTGCAGTCGGACCATGTACCTTGGAGTCGATGGAACCGGATGCCCGATGCGAAAGGAAGAAACAGAAGGACGCAAAGGGAAACAACCGGATGGTTCGGCCAAAACTCGCGAGGTGAAACTGGCTGTCATCTTCAGTACCGATACTCGAGATAAAAATGGCAAGCCTGTTCGGGATGAGGGGTCGGTGACATACAACGCGGCCATTGAGAGTGCGGCTACCGGTGATCTGGATCAGGGTATTTCAGAGTTTGCCTGCCGGGTGGAAAGAGAAACTCAGGTGGCGGGGGTTTGATAAAGCCAAACGTCAGGTAATTATCGGAGATGGGGTGGTGTGGATATGGAACATGGCCAGCGAACTCTTTCCGAATGCGATTCAAATCATCGATTTGTATCATGCCAAGGGGACGATTTCCAAGGCCGCCAAAGAAATCTTCGGTGTAGAGAATGAGATTGGAAAACAGTGGGGCAAAGAGCGCCGGGATGATTTGGAAGCCGGAAGGATCGATGAAATATTGAATAAACTTGAACCGTTTCTGGGGACTTATGAAGAAGCCGAGAGTTGCCGGAAATACCTGGTTAAGAATAGGGAATGTTTAAGATATCCTCTTTTCCGCCGGATGGGATTGTGCACATCCAGCGGAATTGTGGAATCAGGGTGCCGACATGTCATCGGTGCCAGAGTGAAGCAGTCCGGGATGCATTGGACGGTTCGGGAGGCTAACGCCATCATTGCTCTGCGGTGCTCGAAACTCAGCGGTAGGTTTGAATATTTTATGGCTGGGCGGAGAAAACCAGCTTAACAAAACGAAATTGTCGTGCACCCGTTCAATTTGTGGAACTTTTATACGATTGACTATTGTTTCTTCATTCTTGCAGAATACTGACAGGACTAGATAAGGGAAACAATATGACTATCGATGTCACCCCGTGAGAACAAAAGGCCTAAATGCACATTATGTAAGTTTTTTCTCTTCAGCTGTTAGAACTTTGCCATTCTCAGTCACTACTGCCTAAGTTCTCGAACTTCGCTGCTAGGCTTATGAACGACAGGCAAACCGAACTCTCCGGTGATTACATGGGCCCACAAGGCTTTTGCCATGTTGCGGCTATCATTTTTGTCTGTTTTATTCCAGGAATCTTTAATGATTCTGAATCTATACGGGTTTATGACAAAACATTGAGCACCAGTCTCTTCTATCTTATCGGCCCAATAGAAACTTCCGAGTCCAGTTTCAAATACAACAGCATCCCCAGGGCCAATAGTCCTGATGTAATGATTATGATCAATACAGGATTGAATAAACTTGATTTCTTTCCCGTCTCGATCCATTACCGATATGATCGATGATGAGCTTATGCCTGTCTATTCCATGAAATTTTTGTACCATCACTTCCTCCAAATATAATCCCTACAGAGAAAAGAAGGATCAGGGTATCTTGATGGTTATGCGTTTTCCATTCCACTATCCAGCATCACAACGGATGGTGTGCTATTTTGTTGATACGAAAATGCAGTGAGTGGTCTGCCCAAACCTACCAACGTGATCGTAATGCGTCACAAAAATTAATCAGACCATCTACTGCCCGTTCCTTGCTTTCCCGCGTACGGACTGGGCTCGGGCTGAGAACAGAGGCCGTAATGATGACTGCGGCGGCACAGGTAAACTGTATCATCATGGTAGCCTCCTCAATGCGCATCAGTCGACACGACGGAATTCGGATCAACGCCATTGCAGCTACCCCTGACTAAACGACCGTTTCCCTCTTCAAAATATCACATCACCAATGTATCTGCAAAAATCCTGACAAAGGTAAATATGGACGAAGCTCCAAGGAGCAAAGCGACGCAGCGTTATCAGGATTAGATTATTTCCGCCCTCTTTTACCCATTATGAAACTTGCTGCTTCAGATTGATTTTCCACTATCATTTTAATAAACCAGGCTGTCTGAACTTATTTAACACTCTTCGGAAAAAGAAACTTCCCCTGAACCTGCATTCCCCAAGTGGGCCCGCCGGTGGAAGTTGCTGCAAAGCCGTAAAATTGAACCTTCGCATCGAAACCGATCTTTTTCATTAATGTCATTTTCCCAATACCGGCACCAAGGGGAATTGTCCATTTTTCTCTGTCAGGAGCATTCCAGTTCAATGTCATACCCGGGGGGGAGGAAGTGATATACCAACCCCCGGAATCAGGAATATTGTAGTTGATAAATATCTGAATACCCATGGTGCTCACATCCTGACGGTTTGGATCTCCGGCGAATGACCACAGCTGAGTCACCAGACCTCCAACCACCCATTGCCCCGGCATGGAAAGTACCAGCAATGCAGGACCGGCACTCCACTTTCCGGAACCTAAAGCCTTATTTGTTGCTGTAGGAAAGTTGATATACGGGCCGACACCCCAGATAACAGCACCGGGGGCGGATGGAGAGATAAACGCCTCGTACTGTACGTCCCCCATGCCCCATTTATCCGCTGCCGGCTGATAAATGGGAACTGGAATGATAATTCTGTGAATCCAGTTCAGATTGGAGCCCATGCTTTGCGGGATAACCGGCTGAAGCAGGTTCACCCATTGGATTCCATCACCTGATCCGAAATTTATATTGGACTGTATCGGCAGACTAATTACCGTGGATACAGGATTCTGTGATGTTTTTGCAGCCTCGGTTGCGTCAATTGAAAAGCCGGGAACAGAAAAGCACAGCAGGAGGATAACCATAAACAAACTCTGTAATAGACCTGATTTTTTTAGTTTATTCATTGCTTTTTTTCCAATTTTCCACCTCTTGCAATTAACTATATGAAGCTGATTATCAATATGTCAAATCCAAGAGGTATCATGGCACTCTCATCAGATCGGGCCAGATCAGGAATGGCTGTAGATATCAACACCCGCGACTGATGAAACCGGATTATTTGACAATGGAATTTCAATTGCTTAAAAATATGAGGTGATTATTATATGAAAGGATCTTCAGGAGGAACAATTTGAACACAATTGTTAAAACAATTTTACTCGGAACTGCAGTTTTTTTAGCAAGCTGCAGCACAACAACATCCGAAAAAAAATCATCAACGGCTGATATGGCTCCCGCAATGGAAATGACAACTGAGATGCCTTCAGGGATTCTCACACCGAATTACATCGATTCGAGAATTGGTGAATTAGTCTCTGTAGACGGTGTACCGACAAAAGAAACCCTTGTGAAAATCTATGATAATCTTGATTACCATCATGCCTTACAGGCATTTTTAAGCGGGATACAGATTGCCTCAATAGAGGCCATGAGAACGGGAATAGAATCTTTTGGGCCTCCGAATACAACGGTACTCCTGTTTGAAGATTTAATGGACTCAAAAGCACTTTGGCTCACACCGAATACAACAAGTGTTTACATGACAATGTGGTTGGAACTCGGTGACGAACCTTACATTATAGAAACACCACCGGATGTTCTGGGAATTATTGACGATCATTGGTTTAAATATGTGACTGACTTCGGAAGATTGGGTCCGGATAAAAATCAAGGTGGTAAATTCCTGATTATTCCCCCGGGATACGAGGGAGAAATACCGGAAGGATATTTAACATATCAAACCAATACTTTCGGGAAC
>QNBK01000248.1 GCA_003644105.1 Spirochaetota bacterium
CCATCCTCCGGTGAGATACCCCGCTCCAGGGAGAATATCTCCAGATAAGGCTTTTCATCGATAATCATTGTTACTAGGGCCAGACCATTTCCCCGGGGAGCCAGGGACAACCAGGAAATTGTGTCCCCGGCCGAACCCGGCAGAGTCAAATCCCCGGATAATCCACTAGACAGAAGTTGTGAGGAAGGAGACATGGGACCGGTAAAAATAATCAGATCAGGGATGCTTGCAGGTACTGAAATATCCCCGGAAATCCCCCGTACAAAGGAATCCCAGTCTTCAAGATTACCTCTGATGGAGAGAATGCGGAAATCCGACTCTGTCTCACCGAGTATGCGGAGAACTTGCCCGGGGGACCGAGCTTTAAATGCCGCATCTGACTCTGAGCTGATTAAATCAGCTTCGGCGGCACCGGCCCACTGAACAAAGGAGACAGTTGTTTCATCACGGTGAAGAATAAGTGCAGAACTCTCCCCGCTCAGTTTCCGGAGAAATCTCGAATCCGCAGTTCCGGCAGCAGCACTTACCGGCAGCCCGGCACTTCGTTTGTTGAATGCCCGCCGGCCGTCCCTGAAATCACCGGAAACAGCCGCCATGGCCGAATAACCGAGGTAGGCAGCGGCTTTATCCATAAAACCCTCAAGCAATGGGTCCGAACGCAACGGCTCACGGAAGCCCCCTGCATCAAGAAGAAGATCCTCAACACCCTTTATTCCCTCAAGAGCCGCAGCCACAGCCGAAAGACCGGCAGAAGCTCCCGAAGGACAGTTACAGCCCACCAGATAACCCTCGATATCCGATGTAATCCAGATATTCAAAGAGGAGGGTTCTGCCGCCTGCAGGGTGGCAGTGCTGAATGTAATAATTATGAAAAATAAAATGGCAGTGAATGCGAACCGGTTTCTTAAAAACTGTTCTGTTTTCATATATCAGCCAGCATATAACAGTTTTTTACTGATATTAAAGCCGATATTCCAGTCAAGCTGTAAAAAAACTCTTAACGTGTAAAAAATTAACGATTATTGGAAGATGATGCACAGTATCATTCTCTGCTCAAGGATTACTGTGCTTGCTAATAAATAAACCGGGAAGATAAAATCAGGTATGAAAACTGCTGCATCAATATTTTCCGCACTACTGGCCTCTTCATTCCTGTTTATTTCCCGCATGCAGGGTCCTGAAGGTATTCTTCTTCTGGACCGCTTTCTTCCCGGTATCGGAGGATGGATTCAGATATTGATAATCGGCATCTACGCCGGGACGGTGGCCCATCTGCTCCTGACTCACCCCGACACATCAAAAATCCGTCTGGGGATTTGGAATTTGTTCTCTATTGTCTTTTTCACTCAATTCATCGCAGGGATTTTTATCTCAAGCACCTTCCTGATGTCCGGAATTCTGCACATACCTGTTCCCGCCCTTATTATGGCAGGCCCGATCTACCGGACCACCAGCTGGTTCATGCCCATCCTTTTTCTCTCAACCATGCTGCTCGCCGGTCCATCCTGGTGCAGCTACCTGTGCTACATCGGCTCCTGGGATGGAAGGGTCGCCTCTGTGTCAGGAAAAACCCTTCCTCGAAGCGGAAAGCTTATAACCATGCGATACACCGTATTCACTATGGTTATAGTCCTGGCAATTCTAATGCGTTTATTTCATGTACCTGTAAAGATTGCCGCAGGAGCGGCAGTTGGATTCGGTATTCTGGGCATTGTGATAATGGTGACGGTTTCCCGGAAACGAAGCCTGATGATTCACTGCACATCCTACTGTCCCATTGGATTACTCAGTAACCTGATCGGTAAGATCTCACCCTTTCGGATACGGATAGACAACAACTGCGTCTACTGCATGAAATGCACCGAAACCTGCCTCTATGATGCACTGAATCAGGAGGATATGAAGGCCGGCAGAGCTGGTTTCACCTGCACCCTCTGCGGAGACTGTATATCCTCATGCAGAAGGAACTCCATCCATTACCACTTCCCCCGGCTGTCCCCGGAGAAATCCAGAATTCTTTTTCTGGTTATTATTTCCGCCCTGCACGCCGCGTTTCTGGGGATTGCACGGATATAAATCAGTGTTCCCCACCTGACTCACCCATACTTCTTAAAATTCTCCTGATAAACCTCATCCCGGTCCACCGGAGGATAATCATGCTCAGCCAGCAGAATAATCAAATCCACCTTCAGCTCCGCCTTGATATCATTCCGCCGGCTCCAGTCGGTGTACCTGTCCTTATCATCCACAACGCCTTTCACTGCCTGAGCTAAAACAATTAATTTATCTTCCGGGTATTCAAAGTCGTACTTGACAGCCAGTGATTTGAGGATGTCATAGAAAGCCTTCTCTTCGAAATCGATTCCCATATCCTGAAAGGAGTCCCTGCCATCCGGTGAATGACAACGTAAAATATTTATACCTTTTCCGGGACACACATAATAAAGATTGACAAATGCAAATAGAAGGTTGATGAAAAGAGATGCCAAAGACTTGAGACATTTGCTACTCCGGGACAAAAATTGGAGGAAGATTACCAGGATATAATCTCATACACCGCTCTGTATGATGGCTATTTTTTCTATTCAGCACCGAGCTGATAACCGTCGCTCCTTAATGAACTATCAAAGCTCAACGCTATTTGCCTCAAGGTAATTTGAAAATTCTGCTTTGGTGATTTTACTTGTTACAAGATCAAGCACCTATGGCTGACTTCAGCCTATCAATGTCCCGAATCTCTTCAGCTCCACCAGCAGCTGTAATTTCACTTCGATGAATCTCCAAGACATCACTTAAGGACAGAAATCTGAATGCCATCTATTTGGCGAGTTTATCGAGTGATTTACGGTGTTTCCCTGCTACCTTCTCATATGCGTCTTTCACAGAAAGAGGTTTCAGGAACAATCCACCTTTTTCCTGAGTGACTTCGAAAGAAGAGTCTTCAGGTACATTGAGTAAATCAAGAATAGCCCTATCGATTATAATTCCCCGACTGTTTCCTATTCTCTGGAGTTGTTTGATCATTTTAAGCCTCCGTTCTTACTATGTTCTTACTTATATAATATACCACCGGTATTGGTTTTTCAATCTTTGTGAAATAACCGGAGTTCCAGAGTAGTGTTTATCAGCCCGGTGTTATCTGAAGTTCTGTGTCCGCCTGACTGCATTTGCAAAAGATATGACAAAGCAGAATTCAGGCGAAGCCCCGGAGAAGCTGATCGTCATCAATTATCCGGCGTTCTCATTTCCAAGCAATTCGAATAATCCCCTATTGATATATAAAATTTCTTTACCAACCTTATACGACTCCAGGATACCTAATTCTGCCAACTGCTTGAGGTATTTACTTGCCGTACGCCGTTCTGCAATACCTGCCGCTACGATATATTCAATCTTCGTATATGGCTGCACGAATAACAGCTCTATCAGTTCTTTCGAGTATGATGTATTGGGTAATCCTTTACGCGCTTGTTCTGTAGTTGTATTCATAAGCTCAACAATTGATCGAATGATTGAGAGTGTTTCCCTCGATGTTACTTCTACCGCTTTAAGCATGAATAAAATCCATTCCTCCCAGGAGCTCGTCATACGCAAATTCTGGAGAAGGTGGTAATACCTGGACTTATTTCGATTTATATAAGAACTGAGGTACAGTACCGGAGATTCAAGTAAACCTTTATGGACAAGGAATAGTACATTGATAATTCGACCTGTTCGGCCATTTCCATCGTAGAACGGATGGATCAACTCAAATTGATAATGGGCAACCGCCATCTGAATCAGCGGATCGATATCAGTCTCAATATTGATATACGCTTCAAGATTTGTGAGTAGCGAAGTTATCACTTCTGGATTATCAGGAGGAGTGTAGATTGTTTCTCCAGTCAAATCATTTACCAGACTTGTTCCAGGGGTTCGGCGTACCCCGGCTGTATTCATTTCCAACTCTTGCTGGATCTCAGTAATCGTATTAATTGTCAGCAGACCTTTGTTCTGTAGAGCATTGTAGCCTTTATATAATGCTGAACGGTAGTTAAGGACTTCTTTTGTAGACTGATCGATCATTTGACTTGAAGTAACCAGCCCACGATAAAGTTCATCGTGAGTAGTTATGATATTTTCTATTTCGGAGCTTGCACTAGCTTCTTTCAACACGATTGCACTTAGTAAAATTGGTTCATCTGGAAGCAGGGAACAGAACCCGCTGAGTCTTGCCAGCTCTCTATTTGCAGCTATGGCTGCCGATAGTGTTTCTTTTGTCTCTATCTCAGATTTTGGCGGCAATAGCTCCAGATTATTAAACGGTTTCGAATAGTCTGGTGTGTTCATATGTACACATTACATCATTTTACGCACACGTCAAGTTAATAGGTGCACGTTTATCTGTTTTTTGCCCACGATGACTATTTCATGTACATAGCATGCACATGTTGGAAAGATTCGCGGTAGATAACAACTCCAGGCGCACATAAAATTAAGTAGGGTGAAAAGAGAAAATCTTCCAATTATCTCTTTTCATCCCTCTCACAGAACCGTACGTACGGACCTCGTATACGGCTCCTGTCCAAAATATCCCTATACTGGGACGAGAAG
>QNBK01000249.1 GCA_003644105.1 Spirochaetota bacterium
AGGTATGGCGAAACACCTACCATGTTAAGCATGTTGTTGATTACCCCGAGTATCAAGGCGCCGAATATGGTACCCCAGATGGTACCCCGGCCGCCGGCCATAACCGTACCGCCGATAATAACGGCAGCGATGGCATCCAGCTCAAAGGCCAGCCCCATGTTGGAAGTACTGACTGCATTGAAGCGCGACCCGAGTAAAATGGCTGATATACCCACAAGAACACCGGTGAGGGTGTAGGCGATGAATTTGATTTTATTGACATTGATGGCGGAAAACAGCGCCACCTTCTGATTGGAACCTACAGCACTGAGATAACGTCCGTACCGGGTGTTGTTCAGTACCAGATTCAGTACAAACCCCAGTCCCAGTAAGAAGAACACAGGAACCGGTATCATCAGGAACGAACCCATACCGAAACTGCCGTAAAGTTCATTGTGGGATTGGATTTCTCCTGCATTTCCGATGAAAAGACTCAAGGATCTGAAAATTGCCATAGAGCCCAGGGTGGCAATGAAGGGGACAATTTTCCCCCGGGTTATCATCAAGGCATTAAAAGCACCTGCCAAACCCCCGACTCCTAATCCGACCAGGAATCCGATGGCAATGGCAAAAACTTCATTGTTATACACATTGAGATAAGCGTTCATAGCCAGAATAACAACCGACCCGGTAAAGGCCACCACAGAGCCGACAGAGAGATCTATTCCTGCTGTTACAATGACAAAGGTCATCCCCAGGGCAATAATCCCGGTATAAGACACCTGTCTCATGATATTGATAAGGTTCTGAGGTTTCAGAAAGTAAGGGCTCAAAAACGATGAGAGTACAACCAGGAACACCAGTGCGATAAATGAGGCGTTCTTCTGCCAGTTTACGGCCTTCAATATTCTTATGAAGATATTTGTATCTTTCTCACCTGCAGCTGCATCCATATCAGGCATCCTCCTCGGTAATTCCAGTCGCCAATAGCATAATTCCTTCCTCTGTTATCTTTGTATCCTCAAGAGTTCCGGTTACTTCCCCGTCTTTCATCACAACAACCCGGTGACACATTCCGATGAGTTCTTCCATCTCCGATGAGATGAAGATACAGGAGACATTGTTCTGCACAAGATCGTGAATGAAGTGATATATCTCCTGTTTTGCCGAAACATCAATTCCCCGGGTAGGTTCATCGACAATGAGAACCATGGGTTTGGTATCGATACTCTTGGACATGGAGACCTTTTGCTGATTACCTCCGCTTAAGAATTCCAATGGTGTCTGCAGGGAGGCTGCTTTCAGATTGAACAGGTTTTTATACTTTTCAGCAGTTTCAAGTTCACCGGGTTTGTCAATCCACTGGGCCGGGTTGTCTGAATAGGCGGGGAGGGATACCAGGGTTGTGTTATGAGCAACGGAAAATGATGTGATAATCCCGCTTCCCTGTCTGTCTTCGGATAAATAGCTCAGTCCGGCCTTTACCGCATCTTCGGGGTTTTTGATTTTCAGGCTTTTCCCATTGATAAAGATTTCACCTTCAGAGATTTTCCGTATACCCATAATAGCTTCGGAAACTTCGGTTCTACCGGCACCAACCAGTCCCCCAAATCCCAGAATCTCACCTTTTTTCAGGTTGAAGCTGATATTTTTAATAACATCGGGAACGCTGATGTTTTTAACTTCAAAGACAATTTTTTCTTCCGGTTTTACCTTTTCAGGGAATACCTGGGAGAGTTCCCGGCCAACCATGCTCTGGGCCATTTTCTCCGGGGAGATTTTATCCACTTCTTCATCCAGAACAAAGTTACCGTCCCGGAGAACCATAACCCTGTCACAGATTTCTTTCACTTCCTTAAGCTTGTGGGAAATGTAAACGATTGTCAGACCCTTTTCTTTCAGCCTGCGCATCAGATTGAAAAGGATGTTGATTTCATGACTTGTCAGAACGGATGTCGGTTCATCCATAATGAGGATACGGGATTCAAAGGCTATCGCCTTACTGATTTCCACCATCTGCTTCTCAGCGGCACTCAAATCCCCAATCTGTGCATCCGGGGATAACTCCACTTCCAGAGAAGCCAGGAGTTCCCGAGTTCTTTCTTTCATGGTGGTTTTATCGAGAAGTCCGTTCTTTTTCAGCAGTTCAGAGCCGAGAAATACGTTGTTGTAAACTGATAAGTCGTTAATCAGGTTGAATTCCTGGGGAATTATACTAATCCCCATTTTCCTGGCATCCTGCGGGGAATCAATCTGAACAGGTTTCCCTTCAAAAAAAATCTGACCTGAGCTCAGTTCATACACTCCGCTCAGGATTTTCATCATTGTAGATTTTCCGGCTCCATTTTCACCGATGATACCGAGGATTTCTCCCCGGCGGATTCCGAAGGAGATATTGTGAAGAACTTCTACCGTTGAGAAACTCTTACAGATATTTTCGACATTTACAATTTCATCATTCATAGGGGGATACCACTCCGAATAAGTAAGGCGGTGTAACCGGTTACAAAAATAGCACGAGCCTGAACCACTGTCAATTCACACTAACATACTTACGTTCTGTTTTCCAGAATATTTTCCAGGCGGTTGATTGCCAGGACTGTTCCTCTGATGGAGTGATAGTTGACTTTCCAGGAGTGACTCATGTGTGTCCAGATAGGTTTGCCTTCCCGGGATAGCAGTGGCCACCATTCACCTATTTCATGTTTGATTCCGTGCTTCATAAGAAAAGTGTGGATATTCTCATAAACTTCCAGGTATTTTTCATCTTTATACAGCTGATAGGCATCGAGCATACCGGTTAGAAATTCGGCCTGCTGCCAGAATTCCTTGGCATTATCGTAGACTTCTGTCCCGTCATGAGAACCTTCCACATAAACCCCTCCGAATTCCCAGTCCACCCCGATACCCAGGGCGTGGTTGAGAATCTTAGTGAATAGTTCGTCATATTCATGGGGATTGATGTCCAGAACCTTCAGGGCCGCTGTAAGCAGCCAGAAGAACTCGATGTTGTGCCCGTAGGAAGTGTTATCATCATGGGCTTTTATCTGTTCATCTCCGGTAAACCGGTCCCAGCCCCAGATAACATCAAATTTAATCTGCGGGGCTACAGACCAGTCTTTGTAGAACTGAGGAATCCCGGTTCCGTATACCGGGTGCATGATACGGTGGATAAGAAGGCTGATAACCTCCTCAAGCTTCCTTTTATGTATTTCTTTTCCGCTGCATGCAAAGAGGGCGGTGAAAGCTTCCATCAGGTGCATGTGGACATCCAGGGTTTTTCGGTCTCCGCCGCCGGAACCCGGCCCGCAGAGGGCCCAGTCCCTTTCAAACATTTCAAGGTAGCCCCCGTATGAATTTTCAGAAGCGTATATTTGCAGCAGATTGAAGCATTTTTCAGCATATTTCAGGCCGATGGGGTCTTTGGAAACAGAAGTGTATGTAGCCAGGGCATAAATAGCGAAACTATGTCCATATATTATTTTTTTATCGATCAGAACTTCATTTTTCCTGTTGAACAGCCAGTAGAAACCGCCGTTTTTCTTATCCCAGTAGTGCTCAATGGCAAAATTAACTCCTTTTTCGGCCAGTTTAAGAATCGAGCCGTCGGGGTCGTGTCCATGCCGGTGGGCCAGAGAAAGGGAGTAGATTGTTCTCATATGGGCCAACAGGGATTTCTCATCGGTGCCGGCATCGTTACCGTCGGTATCAAACTGTGTGAGATAACCGCCGTTTTCTCCGTCCCAGCACCGTTGTGTCCAGAACGGAAGAAGTTCTTCGGTGAGATGAGAGGTCATCTCACTTTTCCATGTTTTCAGCTTATTTCTATCCATAGTAAACCTCATGTAATCGGTTCCATGGTAGATTGCTTCAATAGTTGTGTCAAATATTGAAGCAATGAAGCAATGATTCGTATAAATCAGGAACGGATGGTGCTGGTTTTAAGTGCCAGGTAAATGGGGCAGGTTCTGATGGAAGCTGTAATAAATGATACCGCTGATATCAGGGCCAGCCACCAGAACCTTCCGGTTGTTATCTGTAAAGCCACTCCTGCAACCAGAAGTATCACTCCGAGAGCGTAACGTATAATTCTGTCTGTGTTTCCGATGTTCTTTATCATCTTCATACCTCCGTATGTTTAATGACAATATAAAGAAGGGCAGGTGAGAGTTCTGTGACAAAGTCACATAAAGTTGAATATATTGGATGATATTATATCCGGGGTGAGATTAGTTCTGTAATACTTCAATTGTTCCCCGGGTTTGATTAATCATTCCACGGTTATCGAAATCTTTGAGCAGCCGGCTGATTACTTCCCTGGTACTGCCGAGTTCTTCGGCAATTTTCTGATGAGTTGTTTTCAGGATGCCATTCTCCGCTCCGGTCCGGATATAATTCAATAAGCGGTCGTCAAGTCTCCGGAACAGTACCTCTTCAACCAGGTGAATCACGGCAGAAACCCGATCGGTGTACAGCGAAAGAATGAAGTCCCTCCATCCGGGGTATTTTTCATAAAGAGATTTTACTTTTGTCTTTGGAAGAAGGAGTATCCGTGTATCGGCTTCTGTAACAGCAGTGGCGGGGAAACTGGAATCTTTAAGTATCCCGGCAG
>QNBK01000250.1 GCA_003644105.1 Spirochaetota bacterium
TCAATTCATTAAGGAGAAATTAATGAAAAAAGGTTTAATTGTTATCGCATCCCTGATGCTGCTTGCAATCGTCGGTATGCCTGTATTCGCCAACGGCGGAAATGATGCTGCTGCAGATGACGGCATCACGATGCTGTTCATGCCGGGTATCGCAGATCCTTTCTACTACATGATGGAAAAAGGTGTCAAAGCCAAAGCCGAAGAACTCGGAGTAACTGTAATTACTGGTGAGTATCCCAAATCCTGGGGACCGGAAGTTCAGATTCCGATCCTTGAAGCTACACTCGCCCAGGGTGATGTCGATATTGTTCTGATTGCTCCCACTTCTGTGGATGCCATTGCTCCTCTGAAGAAGCTCTACGATCAAGGCATTGAGATAATTACAGTTGATACATTTCTCGGGGACGGCGACTACTCCAAACCCAGCGACTACTCCTTCCCTCTGAGCTATATCGGTTCAGACAATGAGAAGGGCGGACGGGAAATAGCAGCAGAACTGGCAAAACTGATCGGAGAGCAGGGCAAAGTTTATGTAAATACAACCAACCCTGATGTTTCCTCAGTAGCCGGCCGAGTTAAAGGTTTCCAGGAAGGAATTGAGTCCTTTCCTAACATTGAACTCGTTGGTGTTGATTACAACCTCGATGTTCAGCAGAAAGCTACCGATCAGACACTGGCTGCCCTTCAGAAAGATCCCGATATTGCCGGTATCTTTGCCACCAACGTTTTCTCATCTCAGGGTGCCTATCAGGCTGTTGTTAATGCCGGATTAACCGGGGCTATAAAAATTGCAACCTGGGACGCTACTGTAGATATGATTGCCGCCCTCAAAAAAGGACAGGTAGACTTAGTACTGGCTCAGAAACCCTACGAAATCGGTTCACTTGCTGTTGAATGGGGATACAAATTCCTCACTGACGGAACAGAAGTTCCTAAAGCCGTTATTCCTGGATTCGAGTACTTCACCCAGGCCAATGTTGATGATCCGGCGATGGATGAGTACATCTACAAATAGAATCTGATCAAGCAGGAAATTCCTGATAAGATTTAACGGGGGCCCCCTGCGGGGCTCCCTATTTTTAAGGATCTTCGCTGCGAATCTGAATTGGAGTCCAATTTTGACACATACTTTATCAGAAACCATTCAGGGTAATCGAAAATTGGCATTTATCGCACGGAACTGGGCGGCCTTTTTTCTCCTGGGTTTTTTAATACTGTTCAGCTTTACCGGTAAAGGTTTTTTGAGTGTTACAAACTTTCAGAATGTCGGTCATCTAGCCGTTATTGCCATTCTCATGGCCAGCGCTGAAACTTTTGTAATCATTACCAGCGGAATAGACTTATCAATCGGGTTTGTTATGGGTTTTTCATCGGTAACTGCCGGAAAAATAATACAAATCCTCTATGCCGCCGGCGGAGGTATATCTCCGGGAATCAGTATTGCTATCGGGATCGTCATTGTCCTTATTCTGAGCCTGATTCCGGGCCTGGTCAGCGGAGTTCTGATAGCCCGCTACAAAGTACCTCCTTTTATTGCAACTATGGGAATGTGGGGAATCACCAACGGAATTGCTTTGAAAATCTGCAAAGGCTTTCCCGTTGCGACACTCCCGGAAGTACTTACCCGCATCGGGAATGGATACATTATCTATATCAAACCCGGTGGAGGTATAAGCTTTTTCTCTCTTCCTCATGGCGTTGGGAATGAATCAATAAGAGAATACATCCGGCTGATTCCATATTCTTTTATTTTTGTGGGACTGATACTGCTGGTACTCTGGCACCTGCTCCGCAATACGACTTTCGGACAACACACATACGCAATAGGGGGAAATGAAGAGGCTGCAGTCAGAGCCGGGATTAATGTGAAACTCCACCTCGTCAAGATTTACATCCTTTCATCGTTTATTGCTGGACTGGCCGGTATCTTTAATGTATTTCAGACCGGTATCGGGAACTTTACTCCTTTCGGTGCGATGTATGAACTCTTTGCTGTATCAGCGGTTGTCATAGGTGGTGCCAGTCTTATGGGTGGTAAAGGCTCTATTTTCGGATCAGTAATCGGTGTTTTTCTGATTGCTTTTCTTGAAAACGGGTTACTGATTTCGGGAGTGGTACCATTCTACCGCTTTATTGCTGTGGGTTTGCTACTTATTATCGCCGTTGTAATCGACCAGTTGTTTCCCGACTTACTGTGATGCATGAGAAAAATATATGAATACCATAACTAAACGAAAATTAACAAATGTAATTATGGATCTGGGACGAAGCTGGGCACTGATTTTTCTAATTGTTGAACTGGTTTTCTTCAGTCTGGCTGCAAAGGGGTTTCTGAGTCTCAGAGTCTTTCAGATGGTTTTCTTCTTCGGAGTAACTGTATTCCTGCTTGGTGTTGCTGAATTGTTTGTCATCATTACCGGGGGAATTGATCTCTCTGTAGGATATATTGTCGGATTTGCCAGTATCATCAGCTCAAGGTTTGTTGCTTTGTTTTTACAGACCGGCATGTCAACTCTGCCGGCATTACTTCTGGGGATTTTTCTGACTCTGGCCATAGGGTTGTTACCGGGACTGGTTAGCGGTTTGCTCATTGCAAAATTACGGGTACCACCATTTATTGCAACATTCTCCATGCTGGGAATCACCCACGGTGTTTCTGAATTACTGATACTGAATGGTGCTGTCAACATGCCGAAACTTTCAACTCTTTTCGGTAATGGTTATTTTTTATACTGGGCTCCCGGCCCCGGTTTATCTCTCTTTGTTCGTCCAGAGATTCCAAGAGGCGGATTTATACTTGAATTAATCCCTAATATAGTTGTAGTGGCTTTTGTTGTAATCGGGATCCTGTCCTTTATGCTCAAACGCACCGTATTCGGGCAGTACACCTATGCCATTGGAGGCAATGTTGATGCCGCCATCAGGTCGGGAATCAATGTAAGCCGGCATACTGTAAAAATCTACATGCTGTCTTCTTTCCTTGCCTCTCTCACAGGCATTATTTATGTCATGATGTACGTTAAGGGAAAGGGAGATGCAGGAGCATCCAACCTGCTGGATTCCATAGCTGCAGTGGTTATCGGCGGAGCCAGTCTGTACGGCGGCAAAGGAACAGTCTGGAGAACTATTCTTGGTGCCTTGATTATTGCAATATTGGAAACCGGGCTGCGGGTTATGGGAATCCCCACCTTCGATAAATATATCATTGTCGGGATTATCCTGATCTCAGCTGTTCTGATTGATAAAATTTTTCCTGATAAGACATATATGGACACCAAGGAGTAAAGAAGATGGAATATCTGGTTGAAACAAAAAATATAACGAAACGCTTCGGCGGTCTTACCGCAGTTAATAAAGTAAGCTTCGGTGTCCAGGCCGGAGAAATAGTTGCCGTACTCGGAGATAATGGTGCCGGTAAATCAACACTGATTAAGATGATTTCCGGAGTGCATCAACCTGACGGCGGACAGATTTTTGTACAGGGAAAAGAGGTTGAAATTCATAGTCCAATGGATGCCCTTTCAATGGGGATAGAAACAATCTACCAGGATCTGGCCCTGGCTGAAAATATGAATGTTTACTCCAATATCTTCCTGGGACGTGAAAAAACAAAGAAAGTTTTAGGGCTTTTTAACGTTATGGACTCTCAGTACATGTTCGACGAATCTCAGGGAGTTCTGGATAAACTGAATATTCAAATCCCTTCCCTGCGAAACAATGTCCGGACTCTTTCCGGCGGGCAGCGGCAGGCTGTGGCCATTTCACGCTCAATTTACTGGAATGCAAAATTCCTGATTATGGATGAACCCACAGCAGCTCTGGGTGTTGCCCAGCAGAAGCTGGTACTGGATCTTGTTAAATCGCTTAAAGATCATGGCCTGGGTATAATCATCATCAGTCATCAGATGCACGATGTTTTTGCAGTGGCAGACCGTATAATTGTGATGCGCCGGGGTGAAAAAGTTGGAGACCTTAAAAAAGAAGGCACCAATCCGGATGAGGTGGTTAATCTGATCGTAGGATCCGAGTCCGTCGTGTAGTATAACATCCATGAAGCTCTACGCCCGGACATTACTTTTTTTCCTGGGAGTTATCGGGTTCCAGGCTCTGATAACAGCCAGTCTCATTCTGGGACTGGTATCCCGGGACAATCAGACTGATGCCAGGATAGAACTCCGGGAGGAGTCCTCTCAGGTTTATACAGCGTATAACTCATGGGTTCGAATCCTCTGGAGATCGGCAATCTATCTTAAATCCGATTCTGTACTGGAAGAATTATCAGATGGCGGAATCAACCAGTTGGAAAAAGAACTGTTCCAGGCTGAAGTTACAAAGCTACTCCATGATACAGGAATTGATTCATACCTTATCAAAGAAAAAGAGTCTGGCTGGATTTCTTTTAAAGAATTAAAAAATAACGGCAGTCAGATTCAAAATTTCAGCTCACTGACCTCAGTGAAAGATCATCCATATGTATCTTTGAGATTAATTGACGAAAAAATATGCCTTACAGCAACTTTACAATATGAGTCCGGCATAGAGCTTTTCCTGTTTAAACAGTTAAATAGTGCCTTTTACAA
>QNBK01000251.1 GCA_003644105.1 Spirochaetota bacterium
CGTTATTCTCCCCGGCCCAGGTTTTCACATTATCAGGATCTACAAGAATCAATGCTCCCAGGAATTTTTTATCCTGGCCGACAACCACAGCCAGAGAGATGTAGGGGCTGAGCTTCAGCCTTTCCTCAATGGGGGCCGGTTCGATATTTTCTCCGCCTAACAGAACGATGGTATCCTTGGCCCGGCCGACAATTGTATACTCTTCATCATGGGTTTTCATTGAAAGGTCGCCGGTATTCAGCCAGCCGTCCTTGTCGACAGCTTCTGCGGTGAGTTCGGGTTTCCGGTAATAACCCTTCATAATCTGAGGCCCCCGGGCATAGAGAACACCGGTTTCACCGGGTTGGGCTTCCTCTCCGTCTTCTTTAACAATTTTCAGTTCGGTACCGGGAAATGCGGGTCCGATGGTGCCGGGGACCGGCCGATCCTGAGGCCGCAGGGAAAGTACCGGGGCGGATTCTGTTAAGCCGTAGCCTTCCAGAAGCAATATTCCCGCCGCCTGAAAAAAAGCATCCACATGGGCGGGTAAACCTCCGCCCCCTGAAATACCCGCAACAAAATGTCCCCCCAGTTTTTCTTTGATAGCTTTAAATACAAGGATGTCACCAAGAGCTTTCAGAGGCCACAGCAGGATGTAGGGGATGATTCCCATGGCAAAATCCAGTTTTCGGTTGCGTTTCCGGTACCGTGCCATCCTACCCTGTACCATACAGGCCGAAGTTCCCCAGAAACTGCCCACTGCAACAAAAAAGAGAAATAAACCCTTTTTAACACCTCCGGTATTGTTCACCTTACGGTATACACCATCACGAACCGATTCCCAGATTCGGGGAACAGACGCCATCCATGTGGGTTTTACCAGCTGCATATCAGCCAGCAGAACCGAACCGATGGGTTTGGAATAACAGAGGGTACTGCCTGTTCCCAGAGCCACGTATTGCATAATCCGTTCGAAAGAATGCCAGACGGGAAGGACGGCGAGCCAGCGGTCTCCCGGGCCGACGTGTATCAATTCAGGAACACCTTTAACCTGATGCAGAAAGTTGGTATGGGTGAGCATAACCCCTTTGGGTTCTCCTGTGGTTCCCGAAGTGTAGATGAGGGTCATCGTATCGTCAGGATTGCCCTTTTCAATTTCAGCTTCTATATCAGCAGCATCCGAATCTCTGCCGCTTTCAAGAATAGATGCGTAAGTATGAATCTCCAGCTTACCGGTGTCAGTTTTGGCCGTGTTGAATGCGGGGTCAATTACAATCGCTTTCTTGAGGGCCGGCATGGATGAAGCTTTGGAGATAACCTTTTTCAGCTGGGCCTCATTTTCCAGTAGAGTGATGCTGCAGCCGGAAAAATCGAGTATGTAGTTGATTTCATCGGCAGTGGAGTCACAACCCCGGGGAACATCCGCTGCACCAAGGCATTGAATGGCAAGGTCGGCTACAAACCATTCCTGCCGGTTATCAGAAATCAGTCCCACCCGGTCTTCACGTTTTACACCCAGTTTTTTAAGTCCTGAGGCAAATTGCAGGGCCTGGCTGTAGAGCTCTGAAAAAGTGGTGGGCTGGAATACCCCTTCTGAATCTTTATGCATCTGCGCCGTTGATTCGGAATGCTTTTGAGAAATAGCTTTGAGCAATTTCGGTATGGTCGGTTCCATCCTGTTATCTCCTTACAGTCGTTTACTTTGTTATGATAAGCCCGGAACTGCAGATTCTCATAGTCTTTTTCGTTGAAATTACTGTACTATAAGGGTCTATGAGCGATTTTCATGTACCCCGGGTTATGGGTGTTATTAATTGTACTCCGGATTCCTTTTATTCCGGCAGCCGGAGGGACAACGTAACTGCTGGTCTGGATGCGGCTCTGAACATGATTCGGGATGGGGCCGAGATTCTGGATTTCGGTGGAGAATCAACACGTCCGGGATCCCCGGGAGTGGAAGCTGAGGAGCAGATTGCCCGGGTAGTTCCGGTTATCCGGGAAGTCCGGGAAACTTCAGACATCACTATATCCATTGATACCCGAAGCGCCCTGGTGGCCGAGGCGGCACTGGATGCCGGTGCTGATATTATCAATGATATATCCGCATTAAAAGGGGATGCCTCGATGACCGCCCTGGCTGCGGAACGGGAAGTACCTGTTGTTCTGATGCACATGCAGGGTACTCCTGAAAATATGCAGGAAAATCCCCAATACAGCTATCCTGTTGAAGAAATCAGGGCAGAACTTCTCCTTGCAGCACAAAAGGCTCTGGATGCCGGAGTTAAAAAAGAAAATATCATTCTCGACCCGGGTATCGGTTTCGGGAAGAGGCAGCAGGACAACACGATGCTTCTGGGTTTGATGGGGGAGTGGCGGCCCGAAGAATATCTGCTTCTGGTGGGCCTGAGCCGAAAATCTTTTCTCGGCCTGATTATCGATGCCGAGAATAGCCGGTCAGAAGAGTTCTTCCATCAGCATGTCAGAACCCGTGGGGCTGGGGCAGAATCAATGGATCCAAGCCAACCGGGAGATAGACTGACAGCCACAATTGCCGCCCATGCATGGTGCCTGAATCAGGGTGTGGATATACTTCGGGTTCATGACGTGAAAGAAACCCGGCAGCTTATTGCCGTCTGGGAGGCACTTTCGTGGACTTCCTGAACGATTATCCCCTGTTTAAAGATTACATCCTTCCATTTCTGGATATCGCTCTACTGGCGTATCTGATTTACAAATTGTATGAGATTCTCGAGGAAACCCGGGCCATACAGCTCCTTCGGGGGGCGGTAATCCTGGCCCTGGTGTACGCCGCGGCGTGGTTTTTCAGACTGTCCACCCTGCTGTGGATTCTGGAGATGATAACACCGGGGTTGTTCATCGGAGTGGCCATTGTTTTTCAGCCTGAACTGCGGAGTATTTTTGCCCGTATCGGTCAGAGAGAACTGTTCCGGGGGAAAACCCGGCAGAAGCCCTTTCAGGTGGAAGCGGTTCTCAATGCCGCCGAGATTCTTGCCGGACAGCGCCGAGGCGCTCTGGTGGTATTCGGCCGTAAGGTGGGCTTGAAAAATATAATCGATACGGGAACCCGGATAAATGCCGATCTTTCCTCATCTCTGATTCTCACTATTTTCGGTTACGACGGACCTCTTCACGACGGTGCGGTGGTGGTTCAGAACGGACGGCTCTCAGCGGCGGGATGTTTTCTCCCCCTGTCAAACCAGCCTGATATCAGGCGCAGCTTCGGAACCCGTCATCGGGCGGCCCTGGGAATGGCGGAGGAAACCGATGCGGTGATACTCTCTGTCTCTGAAGAAACCGGAGCCCTCTCTCTAGCCTATGATGGAAATATTTTTTACGACCTGGAAGAAGATGAGATTCGACGCCGTCTGCAGGAAATGCTCGGCCTGGGATTTCATGATACATCCGACGGGAGTGTCGTATGAGAGGCTCCTCTTTGCTGACTCGAATTTTCGATCGCTGGCCGGTGAAAATTATCTGTATCGCTCTGGCCATCGTTCTGTACATTCTTTTCCGTGTGAACACCCTCACCGAGCGTCAGCTTACCATCCCTCTGGAAGTGATAACGGCTGAAGGATTTATTGTCAGCTCTGAATATCCGGGAAGCATCAACGTAACTCTCCGGGGGGATTCAGAAGATATCAACGGTATCCTTCCCGACGATATTGAGGCGTTCGTCAATCTGGCCCCTTTTCCCGAAGAGGGTGAGTTTCAGCTTCCTGTGGAGTTCCGAAAGAAAGGTTCCGCCCTGCAGCCGGAAGCGTTGGAGCTCCGTCCCCGGCCTAAAACGATTATTCTTTCCCAGGAGCCACGGACAATACGGAGTCTTACAGTCCGTCCTGAGCTTTCTGGTTTTCCCACTCTGGGCTACGAGTTAACCCAGTTTTTTGTGTCCCCCTCATCGGTTACCGCCGTCGGTCCCCAGAGTCAGCTGGCAGGTTTAACAGAGTTGAAGACTGAGTTGATTGACCTCTCCGGCCGTCGGAGTGATTTTACCATTACAACCCGTATCGTTCTTCCTTCAGCTCAGATAGAAATCCCCGGGGGACTCATCGTCGAGTTCCGGGGGGTTATCGATGAAGCGGTGGTAATCAGAACGATAGCCGACCGGGAAGTCGTGGTATTCGATCTTCCCGAGGGCCTCGAGATTAGCGGAGAACTACCGGCGGTAAGTCTGACGGTGCAGGGCAGCCAGCTCACCGTGGAGGGCTCCCGTCCCCAGGACATGACCTTCTACATTGAGGGTTCGGCAATCAAAGGCCCCGGCAGATACACCCTCCCCTTGAATATGGATATTCCCCAGGGTCTGGCCGTGCTGCAGCTTCTCCCCAGAGAGATTACAATTGATGTACTCGAGGTAACGCCATGATTGTGGGTACTGGAATTGATTTTGTCGCTGTATCCCGAATCAGTCATTGGCTGGATGATGATGCCCTCTGCCGGCGTTTTTTTCATCCCGAAGAGCTGAAGGTAATCAGATCCAGAGGGGCTGAGGCCCCCCGTTCCCTGGCGGCGCGTTTTGCTGCCAAAGAGGCCTTTGCCAAAGCTCTGGGAACCGGATTTGCCGGTTTAACCCTCAAG
>QNBK01000252.1 GCA_003644105.1 Spirochaetota bacterium
CAGCATTTTTCGTTCGAATTGGCGCTTCGGAGGGTCCTCAGGACGTTCGTCCCTTACAACCGCCGGCACTGCATCGTAGTAAAGTTCGCGCGTTGATATCGCGATGTCACGGTTGTAGGGGTTGTCCATGGTTTTATCGATGAACAAAGTCAGACCCGCTACCGTGGCTGTCAGACTGAGAACCAGTGCACCGATATACACCAACAGCTTGATTTTGCGAATCTTGAGAAGACCGGTGACCGCTGCAGTTGTGAGCAAAGTGAATACCACCAGATTCACGGCACCTACCAGAGTGGCAAACCGGCCGGTAATCACCCCGGATACGATGTAGAGGTTATAGAGATCGGCGGGAAGCCGGAAAAAATCCAACAGGAAGGGAATGGCCAGATCCAGACTGCCGAAGAACGTAATGAGCCCGGTAATAATGAACGATGGATATGACGCAAGAGGCAGAGTGCTGCCGTTGAACCAGAAAGCGAAAAGGATAAAAAGGATGATGAGCAGTTTGCCGAGATTCGGAAAATTGAAATACACCGGCAACAGCACATCCACATAATTATCCGCATCCTCACCTTTAGTTTTATGTTCCCGGAACATTTCCTTGCATCCTTCGATCAGGATGGGGAGAACAACGAAAAGATTGCCGGTAGCAAAGGCCACCAGGAAGGGTGCCTGGAATCTCTTCATCACATCGCGGTAACTGAATGGAGTAAATGCACTCACCAATGCCGGAAGAATCCACAGGCTCAAAAGCAGCGATGCGATGATGAAAACGATGATATACACCTGGAGACGCCCGAACTCCGCCGGGGTAAGGGTTCCCGCCGCTGCCGCGGTGATGGCGAAGAGACCGATGGGCGAAAGCTTCACCATGAATCCCGAAACAGCAACCAGGGCTTTTGATATGGTATGGCATGCATTGATGATGGCGCCCTTGGTTTTCAGATTCATCAGTGCGATTCCCAGGGCAAGGCTGAAGAGGACAATCGCCGGTATCAAACCTGCCGACAAGCTGAAGAATGGGTTGGAAGGGATGTAGAGGTCGAGAAAGTTGACAGTCTCCGGTGCCTCAACAAGGCTGGAAGTGAAAAAAGAAGCGGTAACCCACTTGGGAAATGTGAGAGGCATCAGCAGGATAACCAGGAACCCGATTGCCCAGATAAGAAGGAGCCAGACGCCGCCTTTGCGGGCCATCAATCCTGCTTCCCTGACTGAGAGGCTGCCGATCCCGGCAATAAGTGACACCAGGATGTAGGGAAGCACAGTCATCTGGATGAGCTTGATGTAGGCATCACCGATAAACCCGATTTTTCCGGCGATTTCACCGAAGAACAACCCTGTAACAACTCCAAGAATGATGCTGATAAGTATCCAGCCCGAAAGTCCGGGGGCCTTGAATCTGAACCGTCTCTTTTTTCTCTGCTGACCTTCTATCGCCGTTTCACTCATGCATTTGAGTATAGGTGAATTTGGATGCGCCTGCCAGATATGAAATTTGGCATTTCCTGTACTGCTCGCAAGTTCGTTTTTAGAACCCGCGCAGTAAACCCGGGTGTTCACCTGAGTAGTTTAGGACGTGGCACGATTGATGAGCGGATTCAATTACTGTATTGATGTCAAGTGCTTTTGCAAGCTTAATAAGTTCGGCTATGCTAAAAAACCCCGGGTGGAGAGAGAATCTATATTCATACTGATTGATGCTTCTTCCGGTGTAAATAATATGATTGTCCCCGGCGGTAGTTTCATCTCTACGGCATCGAGGATAATCACTTTTTTATTGTTTTAAAGTATTCTATAAGTCCCAGTCCATCAGTTCCACCATCAACCAGGTCAATAGCATCAGACAATTTATAACCGACTCGTTCACTTTCCAGCAACTGAATTACAGCAGGGCCAATTCCATCATCCTGACGTAAGGGATTCCCTACACCGAGAATCAAGGTTTCTCTATGACTTCTTTCCATCATTGATGAATTCAACATCCCGCAGGTGACACGAACATGAGATGCAGGGATCATAAGCTCTCACCAACATCTCCAGATCCAGGGTCAATTCTTCTCTTGATCTCACTCCAAGAGATATCGGGACAATCTCTTTCATACCATCTTATGGAGCAGGGGCGGCCTTCGCCAGGGTTTGATTTGAATGCTCTGAACTGATTTTCACTTCCTCATGTCCCTTGTATGGTATCCGATTGCCTTTTAATCTCTGTTTTCAGTTTATTTTATGCTGATATTTACGACATTCCTCGAATATCGTCCCTCACGGAGAACAAAAAAGCATCTGTCTTACATCCGTATAGTGTGTGTTATCGAGATTGGATGATTTTCCCCATATTTGCACACCTTGGACGATGTTGCCTCAGATTAATTTTCATATCATTCAGAGGTCAACAGGCTTCATAAGCTTGACCCTGAGGCCTTTGTCTTCTAAAAATACACATATGGAATGGAGAGCCAGTCACATACTCGCTAAAGATTGCGCTTTGGCGCAGCAGCTGCTCAGGCAGATAAAACAGGGTGGACGCTTCGAAACACTTGCGAAAGAGCATTCAACATTCACCAGCCGATCCAGCGGCGGGAATCTTGGATGGTTCGGTCCCGGGAAGATGGTGGGGCAGTTCGAGGCCGCCTGCAAACGAATGTCTCCGGGGTCGGTTTCCGATGTGGTGCTTACACAGTTCGGATACCACATCATCAAGCTGACCGGCTGCAAGTAATTTCCCCCAGAAAACACCGATGAGATTCATTTTCTGTCTGATGCTAATCATCCTCTCAGTTATGTTGATTTCCGCCGGGGAGGGAGCCGAGGTTTGGTCTCCTGAATCACCCGTTCAGGAAGCTGGTATGATTTTTGACTGGGTGCAATTGAATCACAGCGAGTGGCTTAAAGGTGAATTAGTGAGCCTGCGGGACAACGTCGTGATTTTCGACAGTGATGAATTTGATGTGCAGTCATTTGACTGGGAAGATGTAACGGAATTGCACAGTAGCGGTGAAGTTGTAGTTGTATTTATCGGCAGGGATACCACCACAAGCCGAATCTCAGTTATTGATGATGTTGTCGTATTGCATAACACGAATGAATTAGTCGAGAGAAGCAGGGTTCTTTCCATCATTCCGGCAAAGGCCGGTTGGTGGAGTCTCTGGGATGGAAGAGTCTCCCTGGGGCTGAATTTACGAAGCGGAAATACGAATCAGGCAGATCTTCAGATTATGATGGATTCCGTCCATCGTACTGCATTCAACAGACTGAATCTGGCCTATATCGGTAATTATTCCCTTGTTGAGTCGACAACAATCGCAAGTAACAATTTTGCATCCTTCAGCTGGAATTATTTTATCAATAAGCGCGTTTACATTATACCGGTGGCATATAAGTTCAATAATGATCTTCTCACGAACATTCGACAACAGCACACCCCATCTCTCGGTTTCGGTTATCAAATACTGGATTCTCCAAATCTGGAATGGGATGTTACCGGAGCGGCAGGATACCAGTATATCCAATACGAATCAGTGAAAATCGGTCATGATGATTTCTCTCATAGCTATGTTATTCAGCTTGTTACCAAATTGACGGCAGATATTACAGAGACAACCGATATTGATATAAGTTATACCGCAACTATCGATCTTATTGATATCTACAATACCAATCAAAATATTTTCGCCATGCTGTCTGTGGATATTACTGATAATCTTGAATTGGGATTAACTTTCACCTGGGGGCGTGTCGGTAGTCCGGAGCCTCGAGGAGACGGGTCCATACCCAAAAAGGACGACTTCAGTCTTTCCGCCGGAATTGGTTTCGATTACTGATACCATTCATTACGCGGTGTTCAAAACTGCGTTTGATATTTCGCTTTTATTTTGTTGTAATCAACCCGGAAGAAGACACACTCTACGATACATACGGAACAGCCCATGGTTTTTGAAAAGGGCATTGCACATTTGATGTAATCGATATGTTTCGGACCGCCGTCTATCATCACCGGTTTTTTATCACAGATGGCACCGGCAGAGCATTTCCTGACGCATTTATTGCAGCTCTCACAGAAGTCAGCAATCCAGGCATGTTCATCCGAGCCGCTGATGGGAATAATCACACCGGTACTTCCAACAACAGTGTTTCTATTGATGGCGGGCGGGCTGTTTGTTAAAGCCAGTCCATCTCGTGTGCCTGGTTTCACAGGAATCGAATCACCGGGCCTTTTCTGAAAGCTTACATTGAAGGTGCCGGCCTGAGCAGACGAAGAAAGACAGGTACTATCATGTTTTTGTGGGTAACTCTGCTTATCTCCGCCTGGTTCGTACGGGAAATTTGGTGGGTGTTGATTATACTCGGGAGCGTGGGGATCGAGGTAACCTGGCACGTGGCGACTCTGAAATCGAAAATGAAAACGGTTGAATGATTGAATCGAGTAGTGGAATTATCCAGAGTTGTAATCTGACAGATTTTCGTAATTATTTCAAATCCCAATCATCTGTTTCTATCTTATTGATGCGTTTTTTCATTTTCTTTTCAATGACTTTAAAATGGTGTTCTTCATCGGGAGAAATAAGTGAGATTGC
>QNBK01000253.1 GCA_003644105.1 Spirochaetota bacterium
AAAATATCTGTAACCAGTGGTATCAGTTCATTTCTCAACCTGTTTCGCCGGTATATATTCTCCATGTTTGTCCTGTCTTCTATCCAGGGAATATCTCTTGAAACCAGGTATTCCCTTAAATCCGAACGGGTAAGTCCAAGTAAAGGCCGGAAAATTGAACTTGTATCCTGACTGATACCGGATAAACCTTCAGGGCCCGAACCGGAAAGAAGACGCATAAAAACCGTTTCCAGATTGTCATCCGCAGTATGCCCGAAAAGAATATAGTCTGCAGTGATCTTCCCCTTATGATTCTCAAGTAAATTTCTGCGAAAGTCCCGGGCCGCCTGCTCCGGTCCGCAGCCGTACCTCAATTGAATATCCTCTACTGTATCCACATCTGCAGTAAGAACTTCAAAAGGAATATCACGCTCTTTGCAGAGTCTCTCACAAAGCCGTGCTTCAGCTTCTTCCTCTTCCCCGGATCTGATGCCGTGCATCACCTTGGCGGCATAAAGGGTAAGACCGTAATTCACAGACTCCTTGTAAGCCAGATCCAGCATAGCCACTGAATCCCCTCCCCCGGATAAGGCAACAAGGCATGAGGCATTCCGCGGCAAATTTATCCTCTTAAGAATATTCACGTCGATTGAGTTCTTCCATAACTCTGGAAACAGGTTTATCAGCCAGGCTCTTAATAGCATCGGCGGCTCTCACGCAGGCCTGCAGAATTTTCCGGCTGTCATCGGCTTCAGGATTCCCGAGAACATGGTCGACAACGCTGACACCCGCTGCCGGCCTTCCAACACCGATATAAAGGCGGTAAAAATCGCTGCTTCCCATTCTACTGATAAGAGATTTCAAACCGTTATGCCCGGCATCTCCTCCGCCTTTTTTCAGTCTGCAGACACCGGGAGGAAGATCTATATTATCAACTATTACAATAAAATCCTCAGGTGTAAATCTATAGCGCCGCATCACTGAGGGAAGAATGTCACCGGAATTGTTCATATACCCGGCTGAACGTATCAGAACTATGGATTTACGATCTGTAAAATTGAATAGCCGTAAATAGAAATAAGACGCAAAAAGCCGCCTGCGTAAACGCATAGGCGGCTTCTGCATAATGAGGTCTGTGACATGATACCCGATATTATGTCTGCTCAGTTCATATCGCGGGCCGGGATTACCCAGGCCCATGATAATAAACGGCGGCATAGATCGGGATTTTCTATTCTTCGGCACCGGCCTCTTCGCCGTCTTCTTCACCTTCTTCTTCAGCTTCGCCTTCTTCAGCTTCTTCTTCAACCTCTTCAACAACAGCCTTGGCGTGGGTAACAACAGCCAGAGTTGAATCTGCATCAGTTCTGATTTCAACTCCTTCAGGAACCAGGATTTTACCGACGTGCAGGGAGTCTCCGACATTCAGCTCTGAAACATCAACTATGAACACTTCAGGCATGTCTTTGGGAAGACATACAACTTCAATCAGCTCAATCTTATGCTCCAGAATCCCGCCTTCCAGGACACCGACAGGTGAACCTTCCAGACGTACAGGAACAAAAGTGGTGAGTTTCTTACCGGCATGAATAGCATAGAAATCTATGTGACGAACTTTGCCGGACAGAATATCATCCTGAGTATCTTTGATGAGAACATTATGCTCATCTTTATCGATTTTCAGCTTAACAATCGTATTACCCGATATGTTCTGAAACCCTAAAGCCCATTCTCTTGCGTCAACACTGACAGCCTTGGGCTCACCTTCTCCATAGAGGACGGCGGGAATCCGTCCGTTCCTACGAAGTTCTCTGGCCGCTCCCTTATTGGAAGCTTCTCTTTTTTCTACGACCAGTTGCATACTATCCATGAGATTCTCGCTCCTCCGCCGTAACGGAAATTAATGCTTAACTAGGACGGCAGGAATCGAACCTGCGAATGCCGGGATCAAAACCCGGTGGCTTACCGCTTGCCGACGTCCTATCGGATTTGGTTTTCACTCTTTATCAGTATTTTCCGCTTTCACCTGTGGTGGGCTCAACGGCATCTTCCTCTCTTTCATACTCCTGTAGTATCCGATCCTGCAATCGGGTCCGAAAGGAAGTATTAATCGGATGAGCCACATCTTTATATTCGCCGCTTTTGGTTTTACGGCTGGGCATAGCAATAAAAACGCCGTTTTCCCCCTCAATTATCTTCACGTTGTGAACAACGAAAGAATCATCAAAAGTTACTGTAACGTAAGCTTTAAGCTTGCCGTCAGCGCTTACTTTCCTGATGCGGATATCAGTGATGTCCATGCCCGTCCTCCTGGAGCGGTTACCGATCTAGCATTATATTGATGGTTTGAAGGTCTATCAAGGGGTGAGGACGGGATTGACGGTAGAGTTTAAAAAATCTAGTGTAGAGATATACAGTCAGTGGGAGCATAAAATGCAAACCGACGAGAACGACGTATTTGATGAGAGCGTTGATCCGTATGACCGCAGCATTGATTTTGAGTACGATGACGGTATAGCAGATCTGCCATCAGACGAGCTTGATGATGCTGATGATGCCGACTGGGACAGTAATTATGAAGATGAACCCGAAACCGCAGCGGTGAAGACCGCATCATCAGATGAAATGGCCGATTATGATGCTCTGGAAGACTGAGTCGTCGGGCTTTTGCCTATTGATATAACTCTGTCTTGAGGATCTTCAGTTCTCCGATCCGGATTCTACCCGGGAACCCTTTTCACCAAAAATAACCTTTGCTTCAAACCAACGTTCTTCCAGGGCATAAAAAGATCTGGCATCGGCATCCATCAGACTGACGACGATATCACCGCCGTCGATAATTCTCCAGGAACTCTCGTTCGATTTTTTACCGACACTGCCGGGATCGGTACCTTTTGCTATTAATTCATCCTTTACAGAAATACTCAAACCCTGCATCTGAACCCGGCTGCTTACCGTTGCCAGAACCAGAAACGAAGCCCAGGAACATTCGGGTCCCATTTCCAGCCCGAGAACATCCGTTGCATTCCGTTCTTTCAGCACATTACAGATATCTATTGCATTATTACTTGACATAGCGTCCATCAAAATCCTTCCCCAGGATGATAGTAACGTCTACCGTCTCATCCCTGTTTTCTTCAATCTGTGAGTGTATCTGGCTGCAGCGAATCAGATCGGCAACACGTTTTGCCGCATCCGGATTACCACGGCGGTCCAGTACAACCGTTCGTTCATAGTCATTGCGTTCGGCGTTCATCACCGATGCAATTCGAAATCCATAACTTTTAAAGAGCTGCGCTGTTCTGGAAGCCAGCCCTGATACATTTGTTCCATTGAGTATCTCAATCCTGATTGTCAATAGATCCTCACCCAGCACATATTCCTTTCCCAGAGTTTCCGAGATTCTCTGAATTGTTTCCTTAATCAATTTTCCATCGTAATATGGAAATAAGACATCTTTTCCGTCAAGAATTCTCCTGTTTCCCAATATTCCCTGTAAAACTATACGGTCAATATCCATATACGACACAGTCTGGATAAAAGTGGCAAAACTCCGATCATCAAAATCAGAATCAATCAGTTTCGGGATATAGGGGAACACTTCATCCAACAGCAAAAAATCGCTTTTGTCTCCCATTGCACGAAACCAGGCCTGAATAATCCGGTGTTCCCTTTCAGTTCTCTCTGAGCTCACCTCTCCCCGGGGCTGGTATTCAATGTACGATCGGGCTTTTGCACCATCCAGCTCCACACCCCCGGGAGGGAAAAGGTACCTGATACCATCCACTGTGTCATCCACAGCATTGGGAATAAAGACATCTATTCCTCCCAGGAAGTCTACAAGGCGTTCAAAATTCTGCGTATCCATCCGAAGATCAAAGTCAATATCAACGCCCAGAAGACCACCTGCAGCTTCCCTGTAGGCTTCCATGTCTTCTGGATTGTAGATAGTTTCCAATCGGTCCACACGGTCCACAGAAGAAAGAAGGGTTCCCGTTTCATCAGGAATATCCACCAAAGCCGTATTATGGGTAACCGGATTGTAAAACAGAACTTCTGTTAACAGAGGTTTCTCACCGTTATCGATAACAAGAAGGACGCTCAGTGTTTCTTTTTTTTTCATCACTTCGGTGAACAGATCAACACGAAGACTCAACACCGCCCAAACAACCAGGGCAGCCATAAGAATAACGATAAGAGCCAGATACCAACTTGCATTTTCAGGTTGTCGTATCGGCATAAAGAGCGTTCCTTTCGATGTAATCGGCCACTTCAGCTGGAAGAAACCGGACAGAATTTCCTCTTTCCGCAATTTCCTTTCTAATTTCCGTGGAGGAATAGGGCCAGAGCCTGTTTTCAAGTCTTATGCAGGAATAGGGGAAATCCACCTTTATCTCCGGCAGCCTGCGTGCCAGAATAATATCCACCAGAGATGCAAGTTCATCGGCATTTTTCCAGGATGAAAAGCCCCGGGCCAGATCGTCACCGATAATCAGCCCTGATCCCCTGTTAATAATTCCTGTACTGATGAGCTCTCTGACAGTATCGATACTGTAGGATGCCCCCCCCCGGCGTATTTCACCATCCCAGA
>QNBK01000254.1 GCA_003644105.1 Spirochaetota bacterium
GGACCCTGATGATAAGATTTATTACGATCTGGATGCCGACGAAAATCGTGTAAAGGTAAAAACCATTGCCGCATTCTGGCCCTTGCTGGCCGAACTGCCCAACGAGGAACGCTTTGAAGGACTATTCGCTCACCTCCAGGATCCCAAGATTTTCGGAACGGAAAACCCCTTCCCCACGCTGGCCGTCAGCGAACCTGAATTTGATGAGGAAGGCGCCGGTGCCCGGGGTTCGGTAATCCCTTTTTATACCTATATGGTTATCAAAGGACTGGAAAAATACCAGAAATACGAGTTTGCCCGGGAAGCGGCAATCCGTCATATGTACTTTATTCTGGATACCTTTCACCCCGATGGCGACAAAAAAGGGACTCTCTGGCAGGCCTACAAACCCTTCAAGGACGGCCCCTCCGTCTGGAAGGAAAACGAAGCCTGGAACAAACCTCTGAATCTGGCCTATGCGGGATTAACCACCATTGCTCTGATGATTGAAAACATCGTCGGACTCTACGTGAGCCTGCCCCGGAAAACTGTTGATTGGTATGTACCCACCCTGGAACTGATGGGAATCGAAGAGCTTCCCCTGAAGCGGAACCACATCACCATCGTCAGCAACAAATCAAATCGAGGTTGGGAAATCCGCCTGGAATCGGAAAAACTGTACTACTTTTCCATTCACCTTCTGGATGAAGGAAAGAAGAAAACCCTGCCCATACCCTCGGGTAAATGTTCCATGCTGATTGATAAGCTGTAGTAATTATAGATTTTGCCGGGCTCTCAGAGCCCGGGCCACGCTGAGCTTGTCGGCGTATTCCATATCCCCGCCTACAGGAAGTCCTGTGGCAATACGGCTCACTTTAATCCCGTCTTCGGAAAGCATCCGCACGATGTAGAGGGCGGTGGAATCCCCTTCCAGGGTGGGATTGGTGGCGACAATCACCTCACTCACACCCTCCTTTTTTATCCGGGCCCGCATCTTTCCCAGCCCCAGTTCTTCGGGACCCACCCCGTCCAACGGAGAAAGAACACCGTGAAGCACGTGGTAGATTCCCCGAAATTCACCGGTTGATTCAATCGTGGCCACATCCCGGGACTGTTCCACGACACACATCAGAGAACGCTCCCGAACCGGTGAGTCACAGACATCACAAAGCTCAGACTCGGCATAATTACCGCATTCCCTGCAACGGACAATACAATCCCGGATCTCACCGAGATCTTTTGAAAAACCCTCCACAAAACCCCTGTCGGTCTCCAGAAGCCAGTAGGCAATTCTCGAAGCACTTTTCCGGCCGATACCCGGCAGCCGGGAAAAATAGGTAATCAGACGGTCCAGACGCTCCATCTACACACCGCCCATAAACCCCGGGGGAAGATTCATACCTCCGGTAAGCTGAGACATCTCCCGCTGGAGTATCTCCCTCATCTTGCGGACCGCATCGGTGAATGCCGCTCCAACCAGTTCCTCCAGCATCGTTACATCCCGGGGATCCACGGCAATGGGGTCGATCTGCATCGAGATAACCTCCATCGTCCCGTCGATGGTTACTTTTACCAGATCGCCGCCGGATGAACCCTCGGCCCGGAGAGTCTTCATCTTTTCCTGGGCCTCACCCATTTTCGATTGGAGGTTCTGGAAGTTTTTCATGATATCCATAGGGTTCATCTTTTTATCCTTTTATTATCTGACCTCGGAAAACCTGACGTATCAGGGCCACCCGGGGACTTTCGGAACTCTTTTCTCTTTCTTCTCTGGGGGCTTCGGTTCTTGTATCCACAGAGAACGGAGGCATTCCGGCTTTAATCCCGGCCTGCCTGAGGGTTTCAGACTCGTTTTTCACCACCGCCGCTTCGTAGGATGAATCAAAAATAAGCAGAAGTGAATGCTCCGTCCACTCCCAGCGCCGGGCTTTTTCCAGGGCCGCCGCCAGTGAGAGGTTTCTCCGGCGAATCTCTGCGATAAGAAGGATCTTTTTCTCTTCGGGATTTTCCGGTACTTCAGAAGGAATATTCACTCCGATATCAACCGGAACGGCACAGGCAGGCTCCTCTGCCGGTTCTTCGGTTTTTTGATTGTTTTTAAAGGTGGAAAAAAAGCGTTCGGCTTCCTGTTCTGCAGAAGGGCCGTTGCCCGAGGCTGAGCTTAAGGTTTCAGGAATTTTTTTTTTGCCGGCCTGGTCGAAATTGCCGTCGGTATTGTTTAACGATCCCTCCCCCGGAGGCGTCCAACCGCCGCCGAGAAGTTCATTCCGCAGGGATGTGATTCTCTCCAGAACCTCCGATGAACTCAGGCGATCATTCAGACTGCACAGGCGGCCGACAAAGAGCTCGATTTCGTAGCGGGGATTCAGAGAATAACGAATGTCCCGGTACAGGGTGAACGCCTCTTCGGCGGCGGATTCCAGCCGGGAAGTATTCCAGGCCTTTCTCGGTCCCTCGGGAAAACGGTCCGGGCTCAGCCCCAACAGGGATTCCTTTTCAATACCGTAGGCGATTAGTGTAAGGTTCCGCAAAAAATCAGCCAGCTCAAGAAGAACCTGCTCAACAGCAGTTCCCGAACTCAGAATATCATCCAGAATATCCAGGGCTTCCTTGCGGTTTCCCTCGGCGGCGGCATTTAACAGTTCTGAAGTACTTTCAAGTCCCACCAGACCCATTTTTTCCCGTATCCCCGAGAGGGTGATTTTCTCATCGGAAAAAGAGAGAACCTGGTCAAACAACGTATAGGCATCCCTCATGGAACCGCCGGCTTCCCGGGCAATCCAGTATAGGGCATCATTATCAAAAGTCCGATTCATCTCACCGGCAGCCTCCACCAGCTTGTCCCGGATCAGTTCCGGCGTAAACAGACGGAAGCGGAACTGCTGGCAGCGGGAACGTATGGTTGCCGGTACCTTGTGTATTTCTGTGGTAGCAAAAATGAAGATGATATATGGAGGGGGTTCTTCAATCGTTTTCAGCAGGGCATTGAAGGCACTGTTGGAAAGCATGTGAACTTCATCAATAATATAAATTTTCTTGGGGGAACTCTGGGGAGCGTAAAGGACTTCATCCTTAATCTCACGGACATCATTAACGCTGGTATTTGAGGCACCGTCTATCTCGATAACATCAGGAGCAGAACCCTTGGCGATTTCCACACAGGAGGAACAGGTTCCGCAGGGCTCTGAAGTGGGGCCCGATTCACAGTTCAGGGATTTAGCCAGAATTCGGGCCGTTGAGGTCTTTCCCGTCCCTCTGGGTCCGGAAAACAGATAGGCATGGGCTACCTTGCCCGTTGAGAGTGCATTACTCAGAGTCGCCACAACAAATTCCTGGCCTACCATTTCAGCCAGAGTTCCCGGACGTTTACGTGTTGCTGTTACCTCGAATTCCATGAGAGTTCAGTCTAGCCTGAAAACAGCGCCCTCTCAAGCACTGAAGTTGTTTTTCAACTGCGGGATTTCAAAGAAAGAGCTGAGCAGGAAAGCCTTCCCTATCAGTCTTGCCATGGTAGCAGTGGTGAATTCCGGAGAATGTTAAAAAATAGTTATCCTTTCGATACCGGATCGATGAGGTTTTCCAGATAGTTCAGCAGATAATCGAGGGGAATCCTTTCCTGTTCCAGGCGGTTGGCGCTGCTGCGGTCTTCCAATTCTTCCCTCAACTTATTTTCCTCTTCGGTTAAAAAGGCCCTATCGGGAATAGTTTGACTGGCGGCATCCACAGCGAATTTTTCAAATGCAAGGAAATCCTCCAGCCCCATTGCCAGGGATTTCACATGAGAAAAACTGCGGCGGAAGCGTGAAAGGATGGCCAGTCCGTCTAAATCCATATCCCCCCAGTAAAAAAGAGGAATGGATTTCAGCCAGTCAATACCTTTGAGGGCCTGAACGGCATTCCCCTCCCCCCAGATTGCCAGGGTACCGCGGATTTCAGGGATTGAATCGAAGGATGCCCGGTTCTCCAGTACCACGACCTGCTTAACACGGGCCGATGGAGGGGGGCTAAAACCGGCGAGTTCTTCCAATTCAACGGTAATTTTCGATAAACCATAAACTTTCAGAGAGGGATCCAGAAAGTGCAGGGTGGGCCGCCAGAGAGAATCCAGCTCCCACTCTGAGAAATCTTTTCCGATTGCTTCGTAAGCCAGGGATTTCACAGCCGGACGATGATGTTCGTAAAATTTACTATCTGCCACAGGCACTTCCCTGGGTGAATAATCCAGTTCGGGATTATCCTTCAAATATGAAACATAATCGGTAATATCACCCCATCGGGAACGGTTTCGAAGAATGAGTGAAACGTTCTTTTCACTCCACTGGATTCCTCCGTCGGGCAGAAAAGAACGGATTGCCGTAATATCTTTACAGAAATCGTCAAACTCCTTTTTTCTGGATATCAATTTCAGGTGATCCTCCCGGCCGGGTATCAAGATGCGCCGGGCTATACTCTGAACACCTCTGTTACGGGTTCTTTTCTCTTCAAATTCTACAATATAACCAAAACCGATAACGTCCTTTGAGCTATTATACAGTTTTTTCCATCCTGTAAATAATTCACTCTCATTCAAGCCCCGGGGAGA
>QNBK01000255.1 GCA_003644105.1 Spirochaetota bacterium
CCGCAGCGCGAAAGAGGTCATCTTTCAAATCCCAACCATTCAGAACATTCCTCCAACCGCCGATATACACAGCATGAGCTCAACCCACCGGCGGATAACCGCCGCTTTGTTCTTCATCCTGACCATCTTTGCACCTGCAATCAGGCTATCAGCCTGGGAACAATCGGGCATCGCCTCGTGGTACGGCGGGATATTCCAGGGCAGAACCACCGCCAACGGGGAAACCTACGACACCAACGGCTACACCGCAGCCCATAGAACCCTGCCCTTCGGTACCGTTCTTGAGGTAACAAACCTGGACAACAAACTCAGCGTACAGGTTCGGGTGAACGACCGGGGACCTTTCGTGGACGACCGGATTATCGACCTCACCTACGCCGCGGCCAGAGATATCGACATGGTGCGCGACGGAACCGCGAGGGTACACATCGTTGCCCTGGAGGGAACGATACAGGAAGTACGGTTCAACGTTCAGATCGGCGCCTGGGGAGATTTGGAAAATGCCCTTTCCCACCGTATCCGCCTGGCTGATGCGGGGCTGGCACCCAAAGCGGAACTGGGAAGCGACGGGATTACCCGGATATCCATCCCCGATGTGGGAGAAGAAGATGTATTTGCCCTCTCACAGCTTCTGGGAACCCTGGGATATAAAAAGCTGTTTATCTATCAGGTTCGAAACATCCGGTAAAGCACTCCAGGGCTTCTTTAACGGCCGCTTCAAACCCACCCATCCCCGCCGGCGGCAGAACAGGGAAAACTGATTCCCGGGCAAGGGGAGAGCCGCCCACCGCCCGGCCCATCCCCGCCCAGGCGAGCATGGACTCATCGTTAAAATCATTCCCCAGGGCCAGCACCCTCTCTTTCGGAAGGTCTCGGGAAGAACACCAGGCGGCCAGAGCCGACCCCTTATCCATTCCAGTCGGAAAAATCTCCAGCCAGATGGACTTGTGGTCTACCGGGGAAGAACTGTGGAAAACCGACCATCGGGAGAGTGCCATTGTCGTTTTCCTTTGTATAAAAGTACCCGGAGGAAGGACAATAAGAACCTGGGATGCCTGGGCAGGAATCCCGTTATCAGGACGTCCCCAGATTTTACAGAGATTCATCCACCGGTCAAAATCAGGATTTATCCCTGTCGGACGATGACGTTTCCATGAGAAACAGTGATTATCAGGAATCGGATCCAGCAGGCAGTAATCCTCTCCGGCTTCATCCAGAATGGCCGTAATCTCAGCGGTTTCACCAGCTGTCAGACAACCCATACCAACTGGCTCTGCATCCTCATCAGTCAGAACACCGGCCCCGGATGAGAAGAGAACCTCATCGGCCACCTCCCAGAGTCCTTCCACTTTTTTCAGAGCTTCCGGATTTCGTCCTGTAACCACCAGCACAGGGATACCCCGGCTTTTCAGCTCGGCGGCGGCGGCCCGATCGGCCCTGTTAATTACCCCTCCCACGGCGAGAGTTCCGTCGAGATCGGTGGCCAGAAGTCCTGTTGGAGTTGATGTAACCATACGGGTTGGATTTTAATCTGAATCTCTTATAGGATTCAAACGGTAAATTAAATAAGGATCACTTAAAAATGACCATTATCAAAGACGCGGTGGTTACCATCGACTATACCATCAAGGATTCAGAAGGCAAAATTATCGAAAGTGCCGACGGGGAACTTTTAAGCTACATTCATGGCACTCAAACCCTGGCTCCGGGTTTGGAGAAGGCTCTGGAGGGAAAAGATAACGGGCATCGGATGGAGCTGACTCTGGCCCCGGAAGAGGCTTTCGGCGTTCGGGATGAAGAGCTGATCAGGGAGGTTTCCCTGGAGGATTTTGAAGACTCTGAAGAGGTTTCTCCGGGTCTTGTTTTTCATGCCGACCTCGATGGAGAGGTTCGATTCTACACGGTGCTTTCTGTGGAAGGTGATTCGGTGGCAATAGACGGCAACCACCCCTTTGCGGATAAAACTCTCACCTTCGATGTCACTGTAACAGAAGTAAGGGAAGCCAGCGAAGAAGAGCTTGAGCATGGACATGTTCACGGGGAGCACGGTCACCATCATTAAAGAAAATACATCGAAGCTTCCCAGCCCCATCCGGGGCAGCGATCGAGGCTCCTGGGCTCAGTCAACCATTGTTAAACGGCTGCCTGAGATTATCGACCGAATACTCAAGGACAACGATTTCAACCCTGGAACGATCGAGGAGCTGAAGTTGCTCCGGAATGAGCTGCCTGAAGGGACAATACAGAGGCTTCGGGATTCCTCAACAGCAGACTTCGGGGAATGGGAGTCGTACATCACTCCCTACGAATCCAGCACATGGCTGGAGGTTCCCTGGTTTTTTGCCGAGGTTTATTTTTACCGGCGGATTATAGAGGCGGTTGATTATTTCCATACCGGTAAAGACCCTTTTTTTCATCAGAAGAAACAGGGCCTGCTACAGACTCAACCGGCAATTCGGCGATTTGCCGGGGTGCTGCAGAGCTGGATTGACAGTGGTGAAAAGAGGCCTTCCCCGGAAATCATGATTCAGGATGCGATTCTCAACGCGCTCTGGGGGAATCAGGCCGACTTGAGCCTCTGGCCGGCGGACGGGGAGGTTTCCCCCTCCCATCAGAACCTGCAGAACGTCCAGGATCATCTGCTGGCAGACGACAGCGGAGATATTATCAGGCTTATTACCGACGGGACGGGTGTGGAGCGAATTGATATCCTGCTGGACAATGCGGGGTACGAGCTGGTAAGCGATCTTGGCCTCGCCGATACCCTTCTTACTCACGGTCTGGCCTCCAGGGTTGTTCTCCACGTGAAGGCCCATCCGGTTTTTGTCTCCGATGTGATCGAGGCGGATATCCGGGAAACTATCGGTGCGTTAAGGAAGGCTCAGGATGAGGCTGTCCGGCATTTCGGTATCCGTCTGGAGGAACATCTGTTATCCGGCAGGCTCAGTTCTGCGCCTCATTTCTTCTGGAATTCCCCTCTCTCCATGAGGGAGCTTTCTGTTGACCTCCGGAAGGATATTTCCCTCTCGGCTCTGCTGATTATCAAAGGGGATGCGAATTACCGCCGGCTGCTGGGGGATTTACACTGGAACCGGACAACGGCATTTCCTGATGCGGTGAATTTTCTGCCCTTCCCTGTGGCCGCATTACGAACCCTCAAAGCGGAACTGGCAGTCGGTTTAAGTTCTGAGCAGATCAGGGAGCTGAATATCAAGGATAAACAATGGCTGGTAAATGGACGCTGGGGGGTGATTCATTTCTCCGGTCCCTCTCTAATATGAAGGCATTATCAATGGAACCAGTGTGGAAAGTTCCTCCAGACAGTCTTTCTTCTCATTCATCCCCATCTTGGTAGAAGAATAAATGATGTGACGCCGGGCAAGTTCAATACCGCTGGCCCCGTAGAGGGAGGCATCGGCAAGATCGAGATAGTGGAGGTAGCCCTGGTCCTCGTAAGTATCTTTTGAACTGGCTGCAACGTTGATGATGAGAAGTTTCTTTCCGGCCAGCAGGCTGATAACACTGTCCGGGGAGTTATTTACAAACTCATAGGCAAATCCGTAAGAGAAAACCCGGTCCTGCCAGCCTTTGAGCATGGCGGGGGGCTGCTTCCACCAGAGGGGATATACCAGCACGATAGCATCGGCCTTTGTTATCAGAGCCTGATACTCGGCCACCTGAGGATCGATACTGTCCGGGGATGGTTTTTGATAAGACACCTCATCGGCGGTGGCCACCGGATTGAAAGAGTCCTCATAAAGACTTCTTACCTCCACTTCCCATCCTTGAGAAACAAGGATCTCCGCCATACGATCCCTGAGAGCAGCGGTGAGATTGTCATTTTTAGGATCGGCATGAACAATGAGGGCTTTTGGGATTCGCCCCGGGGAAAATGATCGTGTTATTACCTCAGTCTCATCATCCTCTGCGTATAGTGAGGCCCCTGTAACTGAATCTATGGAAATCACCAGGCGGTTTTCCAAAGATCCGTTTCCCCGGTCGGAATCGGAAATACCGGCTGTAAAAATCAAATCCGGTGCAAGCACAAAAAATAAGACCGGTAGAACATGTTGAAACAATCGTGATGAAGGTTTTAAAAACACCATTTGATGATATGCGAAAGTAAGACACTAATTGTGAAGATTGGGTGGAGTATTGATGCTGGTTTTATATGCTCAGCAGAACTGAAAAATCCGATTTTTCAGGAAGCAGGCAGGTTTTTTCTGTACAAACCGCGAAACTGATCGTAACTGAGGCTCAGCAGTTCGGCAGCATTCCCCTGATGTCCCTCAGACTCCTCCAGGGCTTGAAGAAGCCTCTGCTCCTCCAGATCCTGAACTTCCTCTTTCAAATTAACCGGCCATTCCGGACGGGGGAAGCGGTTTTCCGATTTTGTCTCCCAGGGATTCTGAAAAGGATCGAGAATAAGGTCTGAAATCTCCGATCCCTCCTCACGGTATACCGCCCGCTCCACAGAGTTCTTCAGCTCCCGGATATTTCCCGGCCAGGGGTGGGTTACAAGCAACCTGATAACATGTTCAGAAAAAGTGGGAG
>QNBK01000256.1 GCA_003644105.1 Spirochaetota bacterium
AAAGTAGCCTGGGTTACCTTTACCCCTTCTTCTTCCAACTTATGAAGTAATTTATCCTGAGAGGAGGTTCTTGAAGCGGCAATAATCGTTCTGATGGCTTTGAGCCTGTTTTCTCTTCCGTTCATTATGTATAAATATGCATAATAACGGTATAAAAATGCAAGCCCTGAGTCCCGCTTTCGGGCATTCTTCAGAAAAACCGTCTGCAGACCGATAATATGCATAGAAATATGAGCTCAAACATCAGTGAAAATAAAAACGGTTATGTAAAGATTCATATATCGGAAGATAAGATGACTGCCGAGGTGGAACTTTATCCTCCCGGTGAAGGCGGATCCAGTTTCACCACCAACAGTGTTGAGGCCGATTTAAACGCTGAAGGTGTTATCTTCGGAGTGGATAAAAAGGGTCTTGAGATTGGAATCCTCAGATGCCTGACTGAGAGTATAGCCGTTAAAGGTCTTGTTGCTGCCCGAGGTTTAAAGGCAGTAAAAGCCGTTCCTTCATACTGGCATTTGAAAAAAAGACTGTTATCCCTTCCCGAGGCGGATCTGAACTCTCCCAATGTGGATTATCGGGAAACCAATCCCTTTTTCCTGGTGAAAAAAGGAGAAGCACTGGCTAAACGAGTTCCCGAAAATCCGGGGTCGGCGGGGAAAAATATTCTTGGAGAAGTTTTGCCGGCAGGTGTTAAAGATATAAGGCAGTTCAGCCCCGGTGAGAACATCATTGAGAAGGAAGGAACACTTTACGCCGCATCCCTTGGCCGGTTTGAGATTCGTGAAAAAGTGATGTCTGTTAATGAAACCCTGGAAATTGCGGGGAATGTGGATTATTCCACCGGTCATATCGCGTTTCCCGGTGATGTTATTATCCATGGTTCTGTATGTGACGGTTTTCGGGTTGCCGCCGGTAAATCGATATTTGTTAAGCAGACAATGGATGTTTCCCAGGTTCTCTCCCATGGTGATCTGGTTGTGGAAGGAGGCATCAAGGGCCGTGGTGAGGCTCTTGTCCGTGTTTCCGGCCGAATTAACGCGAAGTTTATTGAAAATGCCACTGTGGAGGCTCATGGTGGAATAAGGATAGAGAAATCCGGCATTCACTCAAAATTCTTTTCTTTGGATTTAATTGACCTTGGAGAGGCAGGGGTACTGGTTGGCGGCGAAGTCTGGGCACTGGGGGGTGTTAAGGCGGGATCTATCGGACGCCCGGGAAGTCCTTCCTGCAATCTGCGGGTAGGCTGTGATTATCTGGTGGAGAGGAAATACAAGGGCCTTCAGGAACATATAGACCGCCTTGAAACGAAACTTGATAAGCTGAGAAATCGCTCGAATCTCAAACCCGGTCATCAGGAAATGATCCGTCAGGTGGAAGAGGTTCTTGAGAAAATGACTAAATCTTCAAAAGAGTTGCTGGATAAACGATACCCGAACCAGGGCGCTGTTGTTACGGTGATTGGAAAAATCACTGAAGGGACAGAAATCCATATCTGTGAATTATCGATGCATCTGAGCTCTCCAATGGAGGCTGTTACCTTCTTTTATGATGAAGAGGGCCCGCGAATCTCCACCCGCAGTCTCACTGCTGCTGATAAAAAAACAGTTGAGGCTGCCGGCTGATCGGCCGGACTGATACAGCCCGTGTTTCCTTCTCGAATCCTTAAGAAAGATATTACTGACTCAACGATGCTGGATGCCCGGGAAGCTTTGAAATCCGGTTTCGGCCATGGTACCCTCTGTACGGCTTATAGACAGACTCGGGGCCGGGGAAGGGTTACCGGACGCCGGTGGATAGACGACGGACGGGGGGCGATGCTCTTCACCATAATTCTGGAGAAAAACAGTATAACCACGTCATTTCCTCTGACGCAGCTACTGGCACTGGCTCTCTGTCGGCGGCTGGAAAGAGGATACGGACTGACACCCCGGATTAAATGGCCTAATGATGTTCTCCTTGATGGTGGGAAGGTTGCCGGAATTCTTGTTGAAATGGAGGGGGACTATCTCCTTGGAGGTATGGGGGTGAACGTCTTTCAAGATGAGTTTCCCTCAAACCTCCGCCGCCCGGCTGTCAGCCTGATGCAGGCTCTTCAACAGAAAGGTGCAGGCAGCATGGTTCCTCTTTCGCCGGATAAAGAGTTGTTCCCTCTCCTTAAGGAACTTGAAATCCTGATTGAGGAAACTCCCGGAATAGCGGAAATCGAATCGCGGCTGCTGGGGATAAACAGTCCGGTAGCTGTCAAGTTCGGAGATCCTTCCCGAAACGAGATCTTAATTGGAACCCTGACGGGCCTTCAGGATGACGGGTCTTTACTGATAACTCCCAAGGACGGAGATTCAAGAGCCGTTTACAGTGGTGAAATAGAGCAGCTGTAACCGTCTGTAGCCGCCTGCAGCAGACGGATTTCGTTTTAATAAAAAAAAGTCTTGATGGTAGGGATTACTTTTTAGTATTTTTCCAGAGGGAAAATCGCCGAACAGGCGTTAACACACCCGAAATATATCCAATACACCTTTTTAAAGGGGAGTTATCAGAAATGGCCAAACAAATGATGTTTAATGAGGATGCTCGCAAGAGTCTTCTCGCCGGTGTTCAGAAATTATCCGACGCCGTCAAAGTTACCCTCGGTCCCAAGGGCCGCAATGTTTTACTCGACAAGAAATTCGGTGCACCCACCGTTACGAAAGACGGTGTTTCCGTTGCACGTGAAGTCGAACTAGAGGACCCCTATGAGAATATGGGAGCTCAGCTTCTCAAGGAAGTCGCCACAAAAACCAATGATGTTGCCGGTGACGGTACCACCACTGCTACGGTGCTTGCCTACTCCATCGTTAAAGAAGGCCTGAAGTCTGTTGCCGCAGGAATTAACCCCATGGGAATCAAACGCGGCATCGACAAGGCTGTTGTAGTTGCAATCGAAGAAGTTCGCAAGAACAAGAAGGAAATCAAAGATAAAGAAGAGATTTCCCAGGTTGCATCCATCTCCGCCAATAACGACCAGGAAATTGGTGATGAAATTGCCAATGCAATGGAGAAAGTCGGTAAAGACGGTGTTATCACTGTTGAAGAATCAAAAACCATCGATACAACCACTGAGTTTGTTGAAGGTATGCAGTTCGACCGTGGTTACCTTTCTCCCTACTTTGCCACCAACCGGGACAATATGACAACCGTTATGGAAAATCCCTTCATCCTGATTTTTGATAAAAAGATCAGCAACATGAAGGATCTTCTACCCCTGCTTGAGAAAGTCGCCCAATCCGGAAAACCTCTTCTTATTATTGCAGAGGATGTGGAAGGTGAGGCTCTGGCAACATTGGTGGTTAATACCATCCGCGGTGCTCTGAATGTCTGTGCTGTTAAGGCTCCAGGCTTCGGTGACCGTCGAAAAGCCATGCTTGAAGATCTTGCCATTCTTACCGGTGGTCAGGTGATTTCTGAAGAAGTCGGACTGAAACTGGAAAATACCGAGATGGATCAGCTTGGACAGGCCAAGAACATCAAGGTTGAGAAAGAGAACACAACTATCATTAACGGTGCCGGAACCGAAGAGGATATCAAGGGCCGCATCTCTCAGATTAAAGCTCAGATTGAAGATACCACTTCTGATTATGACCGCGAGAAGCTTCAGGAACGTCTGGCCAAGCTTGCCGGTGGTGTAGCTGTTATCAGTGTCGGTGCGGCAACTGAAGTTGAACTCAAAGAGAAAAAGCACCGGGTTGAAGATGCTCTTTCCGCTACCCGGGCTGCAGTTGAAGAAGGAATTGTTTCCGGTGGCGGTCTTATGCTGGTTCAGGCTACCAATGCCCTTGAGAAAGTTGATATGAAACCCTATACCGACGAAGAGAAAATCGGGTTTAAAATTGTCAAAAGGGCTCTTGAAGAGCCTATCCGCCAAATTGTCGAGAATGCCGGTATTGACGGTGCTATCATCGCCGACAAGGCTAAAAGTGAGAAGAAAGGGATTGGTTTTGATGTTAATGCCATGGCCTGGACTGATATGATTTCAGCTGGAATCATCGATCCTGCCAAGGTTACCCGCAGTGCATTGCAGAATGCTGCGTCCATTGCAGGACTGCTTCTTACCACCGAGTGCGCCATCACCGATCTCCCCGAAAAGGAAGCTCCCATGCCTCCAGCAGGCGGCGGAATGGGCGGAATGGGCGGAATGGGCGGCATGATGTAAAACCGGTTTTCCGGTTAACATCGTCAGTCCATAACTGACTGTTACAGGCCGGCCGGTTCTTCCGGTCGGTCTTTTTCTGTATTATCCGTGTTATCTGAGGTGATATATTATGAAACGCGAAGATTTTATTTTTGCCATTGGATTTGACGGCAATAAAGCAATCGTTGATAAACGTTCCCGCTCCAGGTACGCTAAGCTGGATACCCGTAGTCTGGCGGATAAGGGTTTTTTCCGGGCTGCATACCGCAGCTCCGTCTATGAATCTGATATAGCTTCAGCTGACTACGTTCTTGAAAAATACAACGATGTTTCTCCGGTTAAATACGAA
>QNBK01000257.1 GCA_003644105.1 Spirochaetota bacterium
AATTCTTTACGATAATAGGAATTATTCCCAATAATAGACTTGCAAACTGCTGCCGGCAGTCCTATGATTGTGTCAGGGCATTGCCCGTAATCATTCTAATAGAGAAAGGATACCGCTATGAAAGATCTTAAAGGTACTCAGACACAGAAAAACCTGATGGCTGCATTTGCCGGCGAATCTCAGGCCCGCAACCGCTACACCTACTACGCATCCAAGGCTAAAGAAGAGGGCATGGTTCAGATTGCTCAGATTTTTGAAGAAACCGCCAACCAGGAAAAAGAGCATGCCAAACGTCTGTTCAAGTTCATGACAGGCGGAGAATCCCCCATTGTTGACGGCGCAGCCTTCCCCTTCGGAACGATTGAGTCCACCAGCGTGAACCTGGAAAACGGTGCCGCCGGTGAGAATTACGAATGGACCACCATGTACCCCGAGTTTGCCAAAACCGCCCGGGAAGAGGGTTTTAACGAACTGGCCGTGGTTTTTGAAGCCATTGCTGTCGCTGAGAAACAGCATGAGAAACGCTATCTCGACCTGAAAAAGAACGTTGATACCGGCAAGGTATTCGAGAAAGATTCCGCCATCGTATGGCGCTGCATCAACTGCGGCTACCTTTTTGAAGGTACCAAACCGCCGGTGAAGTGCCCTGCATGTGCTCATCCCCAGGCTTATTTTGAAGTTCTCGGCGAGAACTGGTAATAGGAGAGAAGAAAATGGCAGCCAAGTACGACGTATTTAAATGTGAAGAATGCGGGAATGTTGTAAAAGTGTTGAATTTCGGCGGCGGGACACTGGTCTGCTGCGGTCAGGACATGGTTAAAATGGATGAGAAAACTGCAGATTCCGCTACAGAGAAGCACGTTCCCCTGATTGAAAAGGTTGAGGGCGGATTTAACGTTACCGTTGGCAGCACCCTTCATCCCATGCTGGAGAATCACTGGATTCAGTGGATAGAGCTGATTGTTGACGGCAAGCGCCTGCTTCAGGAACTCAAGCCCGGGGATGAGCCCAAGGCCCAGTTCTGCTATTCCTGCGGCGACCCGGAAACTGTAACCGCCAGAGAGTACTGCAACCTCCATGGTTTATGGAGAGGAGAGCTCTAGTATTATGGCTATTTCAAAGACAATGTCCGAAGCGCTGAACAGGCAGTTCAACGAAGAGTTGAGTTCCGCCTACCTGTACGAATCCATGGCGGCAGACTTCTACGCCAAGAACTTATCCGGTTTTGCCGTCTGGATGACCACCCAGGCTTCTGAAGAGCGGCTTCATGCCCGGAAAATCCATCAATTCCTGGACGGGAACGGTGAACGTGTATTCTACGGAGCTATTTCCGAACCCCAGGCCGAGTGGAAAACACCCGTTGATGCCATAAAGGCCGCCCTGGGTCATGAAAAGTTCATCTCCAAATGCATTCACGATCTGGTCCGTATGGCACGGAAAGAGGATGATATCGCCACAGAGAGTTTTCTCGGATGGTTTGTTACAGAACAAATCGAAGAAGAAACAACCGCTCAGGCACTTATCGACAAACTCGAGATGGTAGGTGATAATAGGATGGGTTTATACCAACTGGACAAAGAAGTTTCCACTCGAGTGGACAACAACGGAGGTTGATACATGAAAAAGTACGTATGTGATGTCTGCGGATATATTTACGATCCGGCAGAAGGTGATGAGGACAACGGTGTAGCTGCCGGAACCGATTTTGACGCCATCGCCGAAGACTGGGTATGCCCGCTCTGCGGCGCCGAGAAATCCGAATTCTCAGCAATGGACGAGTAATCGTTCACAGTAATTTGTATTAAATGAAAAGGCTGCCTTAACCGGGCAGTCTTTTTTTATCCCTTTTTTGTGGTTGACCTCTCCCGCCTGGAGTTTGATTTGTCACAGTAAAAGTGATGCACTTATTCTGTGGAGAAAGTAATGAAAAATATTACCATCACTGTGAGTGAAGATGTGGCCAGATGGGCCCGGGTATATGCGGCAGAGCATGAAACCAGCATCTCCCGCATGATAAGCGATACTCTTCGGGAAAAGATGGCATCTGATTCATCTTATGCCCGGTCCATGGAACGTTTCTTCAGTAAAAATCCAGTAAATCTCAGGGATGGGGGAGAGCACTATCCTGACAAAACTATGGCGGGAAGAAAGTGGAAGAATCAGCACCCAGGTATTAAATGAATATTTTGTAACTGTAACCTGTAAGCTGCGGCATAAACTGCCTCCGGAGGAAGCCTGGGAAGACGTTGAAGATTTTGAATCATGGAAACCAGTTCCTGTGGATATCAAATGTCTCAAAGTAGCCAGACATGTTCAGCTCAGATATAAAATCTCCTGGTGGGATGCCCTCATCGTTGCAGCAGCTTCAATTGCCGGGTGTGACACCTTACTCTCGGAAGATTTGAATTCCGGTCAGCAGTATCTGGGGATATCAGTACAGAATCCGTTTATTGATAATTGACAATGTATGCGGAATGCAGCAATATTGCATACATAGGAGAGCATTATGCCGTTACTACAGGTTAGAGATATTCCTGAAGATCTCTATGATGAAATATCCAGAGTGGCCAGATTGGATAATCGCAGCATTGCCCAGGAAACCATTGTTCTTTTAAAGTCCGCTCTCAATTATACTGATACGAGAATAAAGAGGAGACTTGCAGTTCTTAAAGAGATTAAATCCATGGACATTGACAGTTCTGATGAATTACCAGATCCGGTAGACTTAATTCGTGAGGACCGGGACCGATGACCACCGTGCTTGATGCAAGTGCCGGAATAGAAGTAGTTCTTAACAGGTCGCGGGCCGTAGAAATAGTCAAAGTACTGGAGGTGAGCAATAAAGTTTTTTCTCCCGAACTTTATAAAGCAGAAGTTACCAATGCCTTATGGAAGTATTTAAAAGCCGGACAAATCAATAAAGACAAAGCTATTTCGGCTCTCGTTCTCGCCATGAGTCTCGTTGATGTATACGCAGACCCCGCAGAATACTCATCGGAAGTGCTTCTTGAATCCCTGAGACTGAACCATTCATCTTACGATATGTTCTATCTCGTTCTTACAAGGAGAAGTGGTTCTACACTGCTTTCCCTGGATAAAAAGTTGAATGCTGCAGCAGCTCGGGAAGGGCTTGATATTCTGACGGTCTAATTCCAGCTCACTCCCGCAAGCGCCCGTTGGGCCATCCAGTGATCCATGAGCACCAGGGCGGTCATGGCCTCGATGACAGGGACAATTCTAGGGCAGATTATAGGGTCGTGACGGCCTTCGGTGCGGATTTCGACGGTTTCCCCGGCGAGGTTTCGGGTGGTCTGGGGGAGGCTGATGGAGCTGGTGGGTTTCACGGCGGCACGGAAGATGATTTCCTGACCTGTGCTGATTCCCCCGACGATGCCGCCGGCGTTGTTGCTTGAAAAGCCCCGTGCATCCATCTGGTCGTTATGCTCGCTGCCCTTCATACCGGCGGCGGCGAAACCGGCGCCCACTTCAAAGCCCCGTACCGCACCGATGGAGAGAACGGCCTTACCCAGGTTGGCTTCCAGTTTTTCAAAGGCCGGGTCGCCGAGTCCCGCCGGGATGCCCTTCACCCGGCATTCGATGATCCCCCCGGCGCTGTCCCCTTCTTCCATCAGCTCCCGCACACGAACTGCCATTTTTTCGGCAGCCTCAGGATCGCAGGCCCGCATGGGATTTTTCTCGATAACGTCGGCATCAAAACTGTTACATTCAATGCCGGCGGCGGCTTTAACGAAGGCCAGAATCTCCACTCCCTGCTGGGAGAGCCATTTACGGGCAACGGCGCCGGCGGCCACCCGGGCGGCGGTTTCCCGTCCCGAGGCCCGGCCGCTGCCTCGCCAGTCCCGGAAGCCGTATTTCTCCAGGTAGGTGAAATCCGCATGCCCCGGGCGGAATTTATCAACAATATCCCCGTAGTCTGAGGAGCGGGTATTGGTGTTCCGCAGCATCATCGCCATGGGAGCTCCGGTGGTTTTCCCTTTAAAGATGCCTGAGAGAAAGGCGATTCTGTCGGCTTCCTTCCGGGGGGTGGTGAGGTCTGACTGACCGGGACGGCGCCGATCCATTTCTTTTTGAACTTCGGCTTCCGAGATTTCCAGCTCCGGGGGCAGGCCGTCAACTATCACACCCACAGCAGGTCCGTGGGATTCTCCGAAGGTGGTTATGGTAAGAAAGCGGCCGAAACTGTTAGCGCTCATGATACTTCTCCAGGGCGACAATCAGCCGCCGGGCGTTGATTTCTGCGGGTGAATCATCCACATGGTGGACAAGGTGGGCAAAGCCCCGGTAGAGGGCATCACGTTTTTCATAAAGGAGGGCGAAATCCTCCCGGGGTGAGGCCTCTGAGAGGAAGGGCGGACGGCCGCCGGCCATTATCCTGTTGTAGAGCATCTGTTCTTCTCCCCGGATGTACACATTGGTGCCCTTTCTGCCGATCCAGGCCATGGCTCCGGTGTTCTCCACCGTTCCGCCGCCCAGGGAAAGAATGCA
>QNBK01000258.1 GCA_003644105.1 Spirochaetota bacterium
ATGGAAGAAGTACTGGATCTGTTTAACGGCTATGAAGGTGTAACGACTGTAGAAAAGCTGGGGGAGGATGAAATCCTGATTAATGGCGAGTGGCCGTATACCCAGGTCGCCAAGGGTATATTCTGGAATAGCGATCTGGAGAGTTCTAAATCCGGTCAGTTCACGAACTCAGCTCTGATGGTTTTCACATGGGATCCTGATGAAGCGAAGTACTACCTGACACCGCGGTTTACTGTGGATCCCTTCCTTCAGGTTGGTATGTTTGAAAACCCCCGATTTTATACCAATCTCCTTATCGTCGGATTGATTCTGGCTTTAACAGGCTTGATGGCATTTGCCTGGAGAAAATCAAGTAATAAAGCCCAGAGATACGCCCGGATTATTGCCGTTTCCCTGCCCTTTTTAATTCTTGCGGTTCCCCTTGTTCTGTTAATCGGCTATCCCGAAGGGGAATCAGTTTCAACCCATTTATTACTGGGGAACAGTTCCCGCTACATCGCAGCAGCGGTTCTCAGCAGAATACATCTCAGCTTAATTACTCTCGGGGGCATTCTGGCAACAACAGCCTACCTGTTCATAAACTTTATCGGGTGGCACTTACCCTAGACTTCAGGCGCTTAGTTGTAGTAGATACTCGGGATGAATAAGAATTCTTTCCGAGTACTTCTCTCATATCTTCTTTTATTATTCCTGGTTACTGACGTTCTCTGGGCAGATACCTCCTCAGAGTGGAATGAACGTATCCATAAAAAAGGTATTACCGTCTGGACCCGCAACGTTGAAGGGTACATGGTGGATTCCTACCGTGGACAGACAGATTTCGATTTTCCGATTGAAGCAGTTTATCAACGCCTGACTCATCTCGAAGGTTTCCCGGACTGGGTACAGGGCCAGAAGGAGTTTGAAATACTTAAGGATGAAGAGGAATCCGGGGAGTACTATACTGTTGTTTCTGCTCCTTTTTTGAGAGATCGGGATATTGTTATGGCAATTAAAAGCCGGCCGCCGGGAATTGACGGAACGGCTTTTGTCGAGCATCGGGCAATCCAGGGTAACCGACCCCTCCGGCGTAACACTATCCGTTTAACCGACTATCATGAAACCTGGAATCTTATAAAACTCAGTGACTCAAGAACCCGGGCCACCATGGAAGTTCTTTTCGATCCCGGTGGGAATCTTCCAGTCAAAGTGGTTAACTGGCTGGTAGCCCAGGGGCCCTATGAGGCTTTACAGACCATGATAAAGGATTTGGGGGAATAGGTTTCAATCCTTCTTTGTCTCCAGTTCATCCAGCCACGCTGTAACATCTGCATCCGACGGCATCCGCCAATCACCCCTGGGTGAGAGGGAGATGGTACCCACTTTGGGGCCGTCGGGAAGGCAGGAGCGTTTGAATTGCTGGGAAAAGAATCGGGAGTAGAACAATTTGAGCCATTTGAGAATGGTTATCTTGTCGTATATTCCCTCATAAGCCTGTTCTGCCAGTGAGAGAACTTTTGCCGGGCCGAATCCATGACGTATTGCATGAAACAGGAAAAAATCGTGCAGTTCATAGGGGCCGATTTTGTCTTCCGTTTTCTGCTCAATTTTTCCATCAGCTCCCGGGGGCAGCAGTTCAGGTGAGATGGGTGTATCGAGGATGTCAAGAAGTGTTTCCTTCGCATTCCCGGGCACCCAGGTTTCCGCGGCCCAGCTAACCAGGTATTTTACAAGTGTTTTAGGGACTCCTGTGTTAACGGCGTACATGGACATATGATCGCCGTTGTAGGTACACCAGCCCAGGGCCAGCTCCGAAAGGTCGCCGGTACCGATAACAATTCCGCCCGTCATGTTTGCTTTATTCATCAGTACCGAAGTTCGATACCGGGCCTGAACATTTTCGTATGCAACATCATCAGGTTTCCCTGAATGGCCGAGGTTTTTTAACTGCAGTTTGCAGGTTTCTCTGATATCCAGCGTTTCAAGAGGAATCGCAAACTCCTTACAAAGTTTTTCTACGTTGCTCCGTGTACGTTCTGTGGTTCCGAAGCCAGGCATGGTTATGGCTATAATTCCCTCAAGAGGCAGGGCCAGTCGCTCGAATGCTTTAACGGCTACAAGCAGTGCCAGGGTTGAATCAAGGCCACCGGAAAGCCCAATAACAACATTTTTAATGCCCGTCCTTTCCAGTCTGGTGGCGAGTCCTGCGGCCTGTATGGATGATATTTCAAGGCAGCGATCGTCTCGTTCCTCAGGATTGGAGGGGACAAAGGGATTGGGGTTCACCTCTCTGATGGGCTTGGACAAATTACCGTTCTGATTCTGAAGGCGTCCCCCGAAGAGAATTGTACGGTATTCAACCCCGGCAAGTTCTCTGCGTGCCGTGGGGCCGAATGTCCGAGATACCCGGCGTTCATGGTCCAGAAGGTCCATATCGATATCAGCCAGAACTATTTCTGTCCCTGTGGGGAACCTTTCGGACTCGGTGAGGATTCGGCCGTTTTCAGCGATAAGAGCATGTCCCCCGAATACCGTGTCGGTTGTGGATTCTCCCGGACCGGCTGAAACGTAGGCGTAACCGGCCAGACAGCGGGCAGATTGCTGACTTACCAGTGAGCGCCGGTAGTCTGCCTTGCCAACCAGTTCGTTGCTGGCCGAGAGGTTGAACAGCATCTGAGCGCCGGCAATAGCATGTTTTGAAGATGGGGGAATCGGCCCCCAGAGGTCTTCACAGATTTCAATGGCGAAACTGGTTCGGCGGTTATCTTCATGACGGAACAGGAGGTTGGTTCCGAAGGGTACTTTCTGTCCGGCCAGAGTAACTTCATCGAACATCGCTTCATCCGCCGATGCGAACCAGCGGTTCTCATAGTATTCCCGGGAATCGGGAATGTAGGTTTTCGGTACGATGCCGAGTATCTGAGTTCCTCCGCGGACGACAACGGCAACATTGAACAAACGTCCATGCCGGGCCAGGGGCATTCCGAATATCATCATGGAACTCCGGGCGGAGGTTTCCTCAACGATTCTGGCTGCCTGTTTCTCAGCTTCTTTTAAGAGTCTGGTCTGGAGAAAGAGGTCGGCACATGTGTATCCGGTTACCGAAAGTTCGGGGAAGAGTACCAGGTCCGATCCCCTTTCACATGCATTGATGAAAGCATGGATAATGGCATCCGCATTGTCCTTGAGGGCAGCGGGTTTAACGGCGGGAACGGCGGCGGCGACTCGGAAATAACCCATATCAGTCATGTGTTCATCCTGCTGAGTAATGGAAGTGTCGTCAATATGTGTATAATTAACTATGAGGAGAACTTGTATATGAAAATCGGATGGATTGGAACGGGTATCATGGGTGCTTCCATGTGTTCTCATCTTATAGATGCCGGCCATGAGTTGACGGTTTACAACCGCAGTGTGGAGAAAACATCGGCATTGACGGCCAAAGGCGCTGCATTGGCGGAAAATCCTGCACAGACGGCCCGGGGGATGGATGTGGTGTTCTCCATTGTCGGTTATCCCTCGGATGTGGAAGAAGTTTATTTTGGCGATGATGGAATTCTCTCTGCAGCTGATCCGGGTTCCATTGTTGTTGATATGACAACCAGCAGTCCGGATCTGGCGATTCGAATTTCAAGGGCTGCCGAAGAGCATCGCCTCTCAGCTCTGGATGCCCCGGTATCCGGCGGGGATGTGGGCGCCCGGGAGGCCCGGCTGGCCATTATGGCCGGGGGTGATGCAAAGGCCTTTGAGAAAGTGAAACCCTTGTTTGAAGTAATGGGAAAAACCATTGCTCTGATGGGGCCGGCGGGGAGCGGTCAGCATACGAAGATGGCGAATCAGATTGCCATTACCGGAACGATGATCGGGATGGTGGAAGCCCTGCTTTATACCCGGCGTGCCGGGTTGGATCTGGATGCCTTGATTGATGTAATAGGCAGCGGAGCTGCGGGTTCCTGGTCGCTGAACAACCTGGGCCGCAGGATTGCCGCCGGGAATTTTGAACCGGGATTTATGATTATGCACTTCATGAAGGATATGGGGATTGCTCTGGATGAGGCGAAACGGATGAATCTGGGTCTTCCGGGGCTGGCCCTGGTGGAGTCCTTCTACCGAGCGGCAATGGGCCGGGGGATGGAAAGGAAGGGTACACAGGCCCTGTTTGAGGTTCTGGATAACTTAAACGCGCTGCGGTAGAGGTCAATTACTTTATCAAAATATATTGCGTTCATAATTGGTTTACATTCGGGCATCATCTTTGCGGCAGAGGTAAATAAATGAATATGAATGTTTCAAAAAAATGGATAATCGGTTTTATGCTTATTGTACTTTCCGCAGGTACGATGTTTGCCAACGGCAATGTTGAGGATAACGACGGATATTACGGGCCGAATGGCAACCATGAGATGAGGGGAAACCAGGGCATGATGGGTGACTGGGATGATATGGAAACCAGAACCATTGAAGGGAAATTTTCTCTGGTGGAAGGCCGGTATCCGTCGGTAATCACAAATGAGGGAGAAACCTA
>QNBK01000259.1 GCA_003644105.1 Spirochaetota bacterium
ATATCTGGCGGCTACGACTGAGTATGTCAGTTCTTCATCGGGGATATCCCCGAAGGGGACTACTTTGTGAAAGCGGAGGATTTCCATACATCCTATTGTAGTCTTTTCCGGTGAGAATCACCTTTACACTGTTTTCTATTCGGAAATGAAATGGCAGAAAGCCTCAATATCATTCTTGAAGCTTGAATATGTTGCCTGGAGTTGTTCAATTAATACCTGCAGTTTCGGGACAGACAGGTTGAATGTGTATACATCCCTGACAATGTGGCGAAAACCACGGTAATTGTTCAAATATTCATACGTTGATTTAGAAATTACTGCAGGCCGTACCTTATTAATATCAATTGTCATCTGCTTCAGCAGTTCTCTATGCCAATTTTCCCCGGAGGGTAGGCTGTCATCGATTCTTTTAGCGATCAGTTCAAAGATCCTTTCTATACCGGCATAAAAACCATGTAAATTCAACGCCACGCTATCGAGGTATAAATCGTCAGAATTCCGGGCAGCTTTCTTCCAGGCTGTTTCAATACGAGGTAAAAGAATGGTTATTGATTTCAGCTCTTCCTCAATTAAACTGCAGATTAACTGGAGTTCTTTATTCATAAAGATATACTTTCCTGAATGATTCTCTTTATTAATCCGGGATTACAGGCGTTTAAATCTACTACATCAATGGAAAAATCATGTATAAGGTCCATCAGTTCTCCAACAGCCTGGTAATAACAATTCTCCGGAAGTCCTTCAACTGCGATATCTATATCGGATCTATCATGAAAATAATCACCATTGACGAGAGAACCGAATAGTAAAACCTTCCGCACTGAATAGTTACTTTTCAAATAATCTGCAGCTTTATGTGCATCCTTATATCCTGACAGAATTCGTTCACTAAAATCCTTTTTAGCTCCAAGAAGAGGATAATCATTCTTTTGAGGTTTTCCGGTCCGCATCAGGGTAACTATAATACCTAAAAACGTTTAAACCAAGGATGAAAATCAACGTCCCTCTCCAATCCCCTCCAGCCTTTCTTTTGCCTCTTCCACAGTCAACGCCGGGAGCAGGCAGCTGCCCTCTCTGCATACCAGAAGCTGAGGTTTCTCCATTCCGATCCGGCCTTCCAGTTCGGCCCAGTCTTCAGCTCCACCTTCGGCGGCCCGATCGGCTGCCACCAGGGTCCGGGGCTCTGCCCTGGTTCTACTGATACCATTCATTATCTTCCATTTTTTTGATAATGGGATTCAGGATACGATCCATTTCAATAACAATAGCACAGAAATCTCTGTACTCCTTGGGACCGGAGATAACCGGAGGTACTGGACGAAGTGGCTGCTGGAATGCGAGGATTGATGTGTGGTTTTCTGTTTTTTTCTTCATAAATTATAGCATAAATCACATTTTTCCGGTTCAGGCTGCATGGCTGAGCAGGTTGCACCGCAACCGACCAGGCATTGGGAAGCCTTTTGGCTTCTTTTAGCCGGATTTTTTTGATTTAACTCATTTGAAATGAATGATTTTATTATAATGGGACTGGCTCTATCTAAAAGAAGTGGCATCCGGGGAGAGCATGACTATTACTCTTCACGGTATGCCGGTGGCTAAACTTTCGCCTGTAAACGTGCCCGACCGGGATCGGCGTCTGGAAACTTGAGGTATCCAATGCACTGATAAGCGGAGAACGGAGGGGCAGACTCAGCAAGGCAGAGAGCACTCATTACTGGAACCTTCTGACAACTTTTTCAATATCCCGGGCTAAAAACGAATTGACTCAAATAATTCATGCAGTTGAAACCGGCCCACCGGTTGAATTAACCCGGCATGGTAAAGCCGCTGCGGTGCTTCTCTCCGTGTCTGACTATGATGCACTGACTCTGAAACAGAAAGTATATTTGAGAGTGACAGATCTGAAATTTCCGGCAGGGAAGTTGATCTATGAACCTGAAGTATCTTCTTGATACCAACATTCTCTTTGAACCCCTGAAAGCAACCCCTTCTTCGTCAGTGATGGGACAAATCAGGAAGAAAGAGGGGGAGTGTGGAATATGCAGCCCTGTCTGGCACGAAATTTTATTTGGGATGCAGAGGCTGCCATCGTCAAATCGTAAAGATATAGTACGTGATTACATCGAAAGGGTTATAGAACCCTCGATGCAGATTCTCCCTTATGATAATCATACCGCAAATATTCATGCCTGCCTGAGAGCTGAATCAGAGTCAATAGGCCGGCCGCTTCCGTTTGTTGGTTCTCAGATTGCAGCGATAGCCCTTGTAAATGACTTGATTCTCGTAACCCGGAACACCAAAGATTTCTCAATATTTAAAGACCTTGAAGTTGAGAACTGGTTTCTCGAATAGCGATGTTCGGGAATCTGTGATATTGACAATCACCATTGGTTATATCAATATTAACACATAATTAATCGGGGTAAATAAAACGATGTCAACATTTAATTTTGAACCTGCTCCATTCGTACCGTTCAAGGATAAGGCCGTTATCGAACGGTGCAGAAATATCAAGAGGGAAGATATTACCAGGCATTCCAATCCTGATTTTAAAATCCAGGTTGTCAAGGATGAAGATCTTACGTTCTTATGGTTCGGCGATATACTTTCCAGAATAAAACTTGCAAGTGAATCCGGTGAAAAATTTATTATGATTGTTCCCAATCCCTGGCCGGGTTATCGGCATGTGGCACGAATGATCAATCAGATGCGGATCGACTGCAGAAATTTCTGGGGATTCGCAATGGATGAATATGCCGATCAGGACGGTAATATTGCCCCGGAGGGTTGGGAGTGGGGCTTCGGTCATGCCATGCTGAAGTTTTTCTACTACGAGATTGATAAAGATTTGCGTCCACCCCGGGAGCAGTTTGTTTTATTCAGTGATCTGAAAGATATCAACGATTACAGTAAAAAACTGGCCGATTTAGGCGGTGCGGATATCTGTTACAGTGGTCCCGGGTGGACCGGACACCTGGCATTCCTCGAGCCTGATGCTCCGGAATTGCAGGCACCATTGGAAGAGTGGAAAACCTTTGGCGCGAAAATTGTCACCCTGAGCCCGTTTACAATTGGTCAGAATTCTCTTCATGGCTGTTTCGGCAACAGCGGTGACTTAACTGCTGTTCCCCCGAAAGCTGCAACCGTAGGCCCTGCCGATGTAATTGGGGCAAAGCACCGATTTGATACTCATGGTATTACAGTAGGCGGCAGTCTTAATTCCTGGCAGAGACTTATCACCAGATTGGTGCTTCACGGTCCTGTTACCCCTTTGTTACCGGCGTCAATTCTCCAGACGTTGAGAACTGATGTGTATGTCTCTGAGAAATCAGCCATGAATATTGAGAATAACTGGGATATCGGATATTAGCACGAACACCTTGTGATTCCTCAACTCTGGTAATACTATCTGGCCCATGACACAGCCAGAAACCATACGCCTTCCCTATCATAAAACGCATCTCACACTGAGCAGTCATAATATCAAAGCCGTCCTTTCCAACCGCCTGAAGGAACTTCCCGTCGCTACCCACAGGGAAGCCGAATCCGCCCTGGTTCGTTCGGCCCTGGATAATCCCATCGAATCATCACCCCTGGAGGAACTGGCCCGGGGTAAGCACAATATCTGCATTATCACCAGCGACCACACACGCCCTGTTCCCTCAAAAATCACCATGCCCATACTCCTGGAACGCATCCGTACCGGAAATCCCGAAGCTGAAATCTCCATCCTCATCGCCACGGGGTTTCATCGCCCGTCAACGCCTGAAGAGCTTCTCGAAAAATTCGGTCGTGAAATCGTGGAAAATGAAAAAATCATCATGCATCACAGCGACAGGGATGAGGATATGATGGAAATCGGTATCCTGCCGTCAGGAGGAAGCTGTATCATCAACCGCCAGGCCGTGGAAGCCGACCTTCTCATTGCAGAGGGATTCATTGAACCTCATTTCTTCGCCGGGTATTCAGGCGGGCGCAAGGCTGTTCTTCCCGGGGTGGCATCCCGTACCACAGTTCTGGCCAATCACTGTGCCGAGTTTATAGCCCATCCCAAGGCCCGGACCGGGAACCTTGAGGGTAACCCCCTTCATAAGGATATGCTCTACGCCGCTGAATCCGCCGGACTTGATTTCATTCTCAACGTAGTACTGGACGAGGAAAAACGCATTGTTCATGCCGTTTCCGGGCACTTTGACAGGGCTCACCGTGCCGGCTGCACCTGGCTTTCAGATTATGTCCGTGTTCCCCGCTCTGAGGGTGATATCGTAGTTACTACAAACGGCGGTTACCCTCTGGATCAGAATGTCTATCAGGCCGTAAAAGGCATGACCGCTGCAGAAGCGTGCTGCCGTGAAGGCAGAGTCATTATTATTGCAGCCGCATGCTCAGAAGGGCATGGAGGAGAGGCTTTCTACCGCTCTCTCAAGGATGCCGAAAGTCCCGCCGCGCTTCTCCGGGAGGTAATGGGAATTCCTTCGGAAAAAACCCTTCCCGACCAGTGG
>QNBK01000260.1 GCA_003644105.1 Spirochaetota bacterium
GGTACTTGTGGTTAAGATTCTCCCGCCGATGGTTCTGTCGATCCCGCTGTATACACTGTTTACAAAGGTAAAGCTGATCAACAATCTCTGGGGCCTTATCCTGGTTAACCAGGTTTATACTCTGCCTTACTGTATCTGGATGCTTTTCGGTTTTATGAAAGGAATGCCGATCGAGTTTGAGCAAGCCGCGGAAATTGACGGGGCGTCAAAGATGAAGACCGTTACCAATGTGGTGATACCGCTTTCTTCCAGCGGTATCGTAGCCACAGCCATCTTCAGCATCATCATCGCCTGGGATGAGTTTCTGTTCGCGCTTCTTTTTATCCGAACCCCGAGACTGCAGACGCTGCCTTTGAAAATTGTCAGTTTTATCACAGAATACGAAACACTTTGGGGTGAGTTGATGGCCATAGGGCTCCTGGCTACTCTGCCGGTACTTCTGTTTTCCGGTTATTATTATAAACGCTTAACCGAAGGGTTCTCGTTGGGACTCAAGTGATGATGCATCTATTGGTCACCGCTCATACCGGTTGTAATGGTACGCCGCAAAACACGGTTGAATCGGTACTTGCGGGAGCTGAGTGGGGAGCTGATCTTAATGAAATCGATGTTCGTGCCACTTCCGACGGAGTACCGATCCTCTGGCACGAGGTTACATTGCATTCCCGGAGTGGAGATTCCCTACTCGTAGAAAATCTGACATATGCTGAGATTCTCAATCTTGAGAAAAAAAAGGAAATCGACTTTATCTATCCTCAGGGGAGAATCACAAGACTCGAAGAGGTTTTTGACGCAGTCGGAAGTCGTGACATTCGTCTGAATCTGGATTTGAAAGACGACAAATGTATCGTTCCGGTAGCTAAACTCGTAAAAGGCAGGGATCTGGCTGAGCGCGTTATTTTTTCCGGTTGTGAGAAGGTGAGAGCCTCCTACCTGAAAAGTAATAATTCGGAATTTCAGGTATTGTTGAATGCAGAAGAGCGTTTGTTCAGCAGGGATTCCCTGACTTACCCGGAAAAAATGCGCATACTCTGTGATGCAGCCGTATCTGCCGGGTGCTGTGGTCTCAATATACGTCATGATTTATGCCGCCCCGAGCTGGTGGAGTATTCCTATAGTCGTTTCCTGCCGGTTGCGGTATGGACCGTAGAACCTGAGGACGGGTTTGAGAAATATATCGACATGGGAGTCGCCTCAATAACCACGCGTCATGTTCAAGAGCTGTTAATACTGACCAGAGACCGGCTCACCGATTAAATAATGACAGGAGAATCCGATGGCTCAATATGATATAACAATGATCGGGCATGTATCCAAGGATATCATGATTCTTCATAACGGGCATAAGGATGAGTTTTTTGGAGGTCCGGTAATCTACTCTTCCGCATCGGCTTCCATCTCCGGTTCAAAAGTTCTGGTTCTGACTAAAGCAGCAACGGAAGATATGACGTTACTTGATTATCTCCGTGATGAAATGGTGGATGTTAACGTAATCAGTTCTCCTGAAACCACATCCATCAAGAATATTTATCTCACCGCCGACCAGGAACGTCGTAAGGTTACACTGTTGTCTCAAGCCGACCCTTTCATTCTGGAGGATATCCCTGATACGGTCTCGCATATCTATCACCTGGCGGGACTGTTTTACGGAGAGCTCCCATCAAGTCTTATTAAACCCCTTTCCAGGCGTGGAGATGTAGGACTCGATGCGCAAGGTGTCCTGCGATGCAGCGAAGGAGGCCGTATGCTCTTCCGCGACTGGAAGGAGAAGAAAGATATGCTTCCTTATGTCAGATTCCTGAAAACCGATACAGCGGAAGCTCAAATCCTGACCGGATCCGACGACAGAGTAGAAGCAGCGAAGATTCTTGAGGGTTGGGGAGCCCGTGAGGTTATGGTAACCCACCATACCGAAGTAATCGTCCTTGTTGACGGTATAATTTATCGAGCACCGTTCGATCCGGAAAACCTCAGCGGCCGCACCGGCCGCGGGGATACTTGTTTTGCAGCCTATATGAGTCGTCGACTCCATGACAATCCCGATGATTCCATTCGGTATGCTGCAGCATTAACCAGTATTAAGATGGAAAATCCCGGTCGATTCTGCGGAACTTCGGATGATGTGATTGCCAGGATGAGTATGTAATACACCTGTACGGGTAAACTTCGCTAAAATACATTAAAATTCTACCCGGTATTAAGATCGGGAGGTTCGTTATGTGCCGATACGGTTTTCTTGTTTCCCAAACTTAGCTTCGCTGAGTATCATAACAACAATCCCGATCAGGAGCGTTAATGATACCCATATCCAGAATCGAACCTGTGCAACTCCCAGGGTCATAACCAGTACAGGGAATACTGGAACGAAAGCGTTGGCAGTGCCATGTACTATGAGACCGGCTAATGGTTTTTTCCCTGAAGCTTTCATTATCCAGGAATAGAAAAATGAATATCCAAGGGTTAACATAATAAACCCGGCAAAATTCACATATGTCTGACTTGTCCCGGGAATAAACCACAGAGGAAGATGCCAGCATGCCCATACCACGGCGAGGATGATTGAGCCAAACCAACGGCCATACTGTTTTTCAAGAAATGGAAGGGCATAACCACGCCAGCCGATTTCTTCCTGTCCTCCTCCGAAAAATACCATAACCAGCCAATAAATCGGAAAAATATAGATATTAGGCAGAAGCATTCCCAGTCGATCTGCTCCGAATAATTCCGGAATAAACCAGGAAATTGCAGTACTGATCCCCAGGATTGAAAATATTGCGATCCACACTTTCCAGCCGAATTTCAAACTGAAAAACGATTTCAAATACACCCGAATGGAACCTTTACCATTCAGAGTACGCAAAGAGTAAAAAGCTCCAACTGCCGGACCGAATGCAGCGAGAACCATAACTGGAATCGTAATAGACTTCAGAGACTCCCCGCTTAAAGAAATAACCCCGAATCCTGCAAGAACCAGAGGTAGCCAGATCAGCCAGGACCACATAAACGTTACAACAAAAAACCTGAGCGGAAACTTTTCATTTTCTTTCATACATTCCTCACCTTCAGAGATTAAAGACTATTCCGAGCCAAGTTCTTTTATCGTAATATTTCCCGAAGAACTGCTCAGCTCCACAGATCGGTTATCTCCGCTTCCTGCATTACCAGCCATACCTTCAAGGCGTTTATTACTCATTGAACCGGTAACCGTTACGGCAAAATCGCTGCGGATATTCCCGGATGACACAACAGCACTCAAGCGGAAAACCGTTCCCCTGGGAAAGCCGACGGAAAGCGGCCCGGATGAAGCCTTGAGGTAAATATCATCCCCGGGATTTCGGAACTCAACGTCAATACTTCCTGAGGAACTTTTCATATTGAGATTCCCCGAAACACCTTTCAGCCTGATTCGTCCGCTCACAACCCTTCCCGTTATACTTGAAGCTCCAATATCTTCACCTCTGATACTTCCCGATGATACATTTAAATCCAGAGTATCTTCAGCGGTAACAGATTTCAGATCAAGATTACCGGATACCGCCTTTATCTCCCCACTTCCTATCCTCCACCCCTCCGCGGTGATCGATCCCGAGGACACTTTAACTCCTGCAGAACCAGCAGAAATGTCATGTATCGTGATGCTTCCTGAAGATCCGCTGATATCCAGAGAATCCAGGTTCAGACCGGATACCGTGTATTTTCCGGATGACCCTTCCAGTGTGAGTTTATCCAGAATCCCCGAGGGAATTCCCAGCTCAAGGGTTACCCGGTTGTTATGAGCTGAAATAATTCCCCACTGACTCTCCAGGGTGAGACGGCCGTCAGACAAATCTGAGAGAAAAACATCTTCTGCCTTTCGTCCGGTAGTTACTGTCCCATGATATCGGACAGTAACTACATCCCCGCTGATGGATGATATTACTGCATCCTCAAAACTGAGCTGAATATCCACCTCATCAATTTCTTCTGCCGGGTATTCCCAGGACTCATCTATGGTAATCCCATTCCCTGAAGACTCTCGCATCGGCGGCCACTCTTCACCGTTCCGTATACTCCGGGGCAGACCGGAGGTCAGTAGAAAAATCCCGGAGATTAAAGCCGCAGCAACAAATATCAGAACCAGCCACTTTAGTTGTTTTTTTGTATCCATTCCAAATATCTTCATCTTATTATTCTCCTGGTCATCCTGACGTATTTCACAGTCCCGATCACAAACCATCGGCTCAGATAAATCATGCCGATCACCGCCAGAGCCCCGAGGGCGGCCAGGGCAATCCCGCCGAAGAACACGGCTATCCTGGGCATCACACCAACTATATGCTCAATGGGCAGCCAGATTCTGAGCAGCGGCTCCAGGGGGACAAAAAGGATAACTGCCGCACCGGATGCAAGAATTGAAACCGCAGCAGCCCAGAGTCCGGCCATGGCACCAACCAGCCCCGCATAGGGGCCCACAACTACAATAGCGTTGAAAATCAGCAGA
>QNBK01000261.1 GCA_003644105.1 Spirochaetota bacterium
GGAAAGCAACTCCGGGGTTTTTTTTACATCGCTGAGGTTCTTCTGGTCCGAGAGCAGTCTGGCCCGGCCCTCGCTGCGGATGTGTAGTTCTCCCAGAGAATCAAGAATGGACTGTGCCAGCAGCCTCCGGGCACTGCGGTCGTAGCCGGAATCCTTCAGTCCCCTGTCGAGTTCCCTGACTATATCATCGGTAAGGCTCCGTAAATCGTCCCCGAGGGCCTCCCGGGTCTGTTCTTCCCCGGTGAGACTGTTGTTCGTCCGAAGTGTTTCATCAGCATTCCCATTAACCCGCTCTTCGGCAGCGGAAATGGTTTTACCCAGGGAGGAAATATTACCTTCAATTTCCTTTATTCTGTCTTTAAATGCAGCCAGATCCGTTTCCCGGTTCTTCTTCAGCTTGTTCAGAGACCCAAGAGATACAACGGCATTCTTCTCACGGGTTCGGGCGGATTTACAGGTTTCATCAGATTCATTACGGCGTTCCCGTATGTTCTTAACCTGCTCCTCCTGATTTTCTTTTTCCAGGTCCATCCCATAGAGCTGTTTCTGACTCTCAATGAGCCGGGATTCCATTTCATTAACCGAATCCAGCTCAGTAGCCAGAGCGGTTTTTATTTCGTTGATTTTTTCTACAACCTGCCGGTATTTATCTTCCCGTGATTTGAGGCGGTCGGACTTTTTCTCTCCGGACTTAACCAGATCCCGCCACTGCAGAAGTTTCAAATCTCTGTCCAGGGAAAACACCGACTCTTTAAATTTTCGGTATTCCAGCGTTTTATCGGTCTGCTTTTTCAGGGTTTCGTAATTCCGATGAACCTCATGGAGGATGTTCTCCACCTGAACCATGTTTTCTTCAGTTCTCACAAGTTTACGCTCGGCTTCCCCGCCCCGCATCCGGTACTTTGTAATACCCGCGGCTTCTTCAAAAATGTAGCGGCGCTCCTCGGGTTTATTGGAAAGAACCTGGTCGATCCGCCCCTGCTCCATCACCGAATAAGCGGATTTCCCGATACCTGTGTCGAAAAAAAGTTCCCGGATTTCCTTGAGCCGGACTGAGGCACCATTGAGGAAATACTCGCTGTCGCCCTCCCGGAATATCCGCCGTTTTATGGCAATCTCAGGACGTTCTATCTCAAGAATACCCTGATCGTTAGCTATTACCAGGGTAACTTCTGCAACATTCAGAGCTTTACGGCTTTCGGTACCGCTGAAAATAACATCGTCCATGCGTTCAGCCCGCATGTTCCGGACAGACTGCTCACCGAGCACCCATTTAATGGCATCGACGATATTGCTTTTACCGCAGCCGTTAGGCCCCAGAAGTGCGGAGATGCCTTCGTTGAACTCTATAACTGTGCGGTCGGCAAAAGATTTAAAGCCGAGAATTTCGATACGTTTAAGAAACAACTTCCCCCCCGTGAATCTCATTATACCCAAGGCTCCCGGCAGGAGACAACTCGTCATGCACTGTTGGAAGGGTCATTCAGCACTACCATCTGATAAAATCTCCACCCGGCGGTTCATATCCTGGGATTCAGGATTATCACTTATAGGCCGGAAACTACCGTAAGAACGAATTTGAAGCTGGACAGATTCGGGAATCCTTTCCGAAAGAAAGAGAGTAACAACCCGAGCTCTATTAAGAGATAAGGCCATTCGTCCCTTTTCCGTTCCGTAATTGGCACAGTGTCCGCCTATCTCCAGACTGATATTTTCAGGAATCAGTTTGGCCAGGTTCTCAAGTTCCACCCTGGCCGTCCTGGAAAGAGCGGAACTTTCCGGTTGGAAATAAACTGTGGTTAGATCAGGAAGTACCGGGAGAGCTGAAAGAGCGGCCGTTCGGCTTTCATCCGTTACATCTGGAACGGCAATAACCGTAGCTGCGGCCTCCTCTACCCGGGGTATTTCTGCTGCTTCAACCTTTTCCGCAGAATCAGTAGTCAGCTCAGCAGTCAACACAACTTCCGGCGGTTTGTTCCCGGAAGAAAAGCCGAATCCGCCTGTCAGCGGTATCAGCAGCCAGGCTGCAAAAACAACCAGAAGAGCCGTCAGGACTATTAATGGCCAGAGTCCGATTCCGGTTCTTACGCGGATCTGCTCCCGGCTGCCGTCAGGTATTCTGACATCGATAAGCCAGAGGGCGTACGAGGTTCTTTGAACACTCAACTTCAATTCTGCAGGGCTGTTACCGATTCCGGACAAGCCTTCAACAAGGAGTGATTTACGGACAATCGGACCATTTTTCCGAAAGATGCAGAAATCCAGCTTTGCCTTTCCCTGCGAGGAACTGAGAGTGCGGAGCTTTACAGTCCGGGGAAAATCTCCGGGGGAAGAGTCAATACGAACGTATCTGCCGCCATCGATGGCGATGCCTAATGAGCCCATGTAAATTATTATACAGGTTTTCAGGCATTTTTCATCGCCGAAACGGCTTTTGAAAGTCCTTCTGAGAAAAGATCGAAGGAATCAACGGGTACAATCAGCGATTCCCGGCGGAAACCAGTGGCATCCTCCCGTTTTTCAGTGAGCTGTAATCCCGGTTTTCCCCGGGGAGGAAGGCGCAAAATATATTCCCGCCGTCCACCGCTCACGGTGAGAGTATTTTCAGGACTGCCTTTCCGGCGACGGATGGCATCCATGGTTTTATTGAGTACTTCCAGAAACTTGTCTATATCAGTATCAAAAACAACCAGGGAAGAGCGTTTAAAACCCCTTTCACCTTTCCGGCTCTCGACAATATTCAGGTAATAATCGTGATATCTGTTCTCTTTTACATTGAAGAAGAAGGTTTTCTGACCGTCATCGAGGAATATCCTCGTACTGTACAGTTCGCCCCGCTGACCCATATCGGCCCCCTTTTTTAATTTCGTGGCGCCATCATAACCGGGGCACCTGAAGGTATCAATCCCGAAGCCTTAATCGGGCCTGATTTTCAATTCGCTCCAGCTCATCGGCTATCAAGGTAAAATCTCCGGGATTCCCCCTTCCTATTTCCCTGATATCTTCCAGATGTTTTTCAAACTCATCCCTGTATTTTCTGTGAGCCATTTTTTTCAGTATCCTGGGAATAGATTTGATGAGATCGGCACATTCTCCGGGATGCTGAATCCAGATTTCCTTGAGAATTTTCAGCTCCTCATCCCGGTTTTTACAGCGGCAGTCTTCCAGAATTTGAATCAGAGCGCGTATATCCTCATCACATAGGGACATGATATCCGGATTTTGGGGTATTTTTACCAGATATCGGGTGGGAATGCTGATACGGGCTGAAGGAAGTTCGGGCTCCCAGGAATAATTATCCACTTTTCCATGGATTCTCAGACAGTCCGGGCGAAAGAGGTCAGTTGACAAAAGCTGAAGACGACGGTTCAGCAGAATCCGTTCCACTTCCTTTTTATCCCGGGAACAGGTTGTTTTCCCCTTCTCCACAATGAGTACAAACTCCAGATTGCGGTCCTGACGATCCTTACTCTGCCGCCCGCCCCGGTAAGTGACATAGGGATTCGCCGCCAGACGCACCCGCCCGTAAGCTTCACAACGCTTCCGTAAAATTTCAAAAGGAATAATGCCGTCGGTGCTGTAACTCAGGAGCAGCAACGGGGCATCAAGGGCGTCCATCAACTGGTTAAAGGCTCCCTCTGCGGTACTTCGAGAGCACCAGAGAGATTTGGTTTTTTTCCAATCCCGCCGAATACCGGCTTTTCTGAGAAGACGTCCATCCTCTCCGGTATCCAGGGGTTCGGGTATTTTATCCCAGCGGACCAGGGTGTTCAGCAGATGGTAATTACTGCCGTACTGATGTTGATTGTAAGGCGGGTCCAGATACACGATGTCGCTGCCGGAAATTGCTCCCCGTGCGGCCAGAAGAACGGCATCTTCGGAAAAAACCCGACCCGCCGGTGAAGCGATAACAAGAGGGGCTTTAAACTCAAGGGGGGTGATAATGCGCTTTAAAGCATCCTTCCCGTGGCCGCCGAAACCCTTGTGAAAGGCTTTAAATACTCCCGAAGTGTTCACCCGGGTTGCCGCGCCGTAAATGATCGGGGCTAAAAGCAGACTGCGGCGAAGCCGGGAATCATTTGCGGCCCACAGCTCTCCGGGGGCCTTTTCAAAAGAATCCCGGGAAGCTTCCTTCTCCAGAGAATTTCTGGCCGCATCCAGGCGCAGAGCATTCTCCCTGGTGTAAAAAAGCCGCTCAATGCGGTAGTCGGCCTCATCGGGGTTCATTGATGATGGGGCGTAGTACCGGGCCAGATATTCATCTTCCCCATCCGGGGCCGGCAGTTGATTCAAAGCCTCCACAGCTGCCTTCAAGCCGTCGGGACTGCCGAAAATCCGGGTAATGTCTTCAGGTATCGGCTCCAGCCAGGCCTCGGAAAGCACCCGGGCATAGGGCTCCCAGTCGTTGGCCGTTACCCTCATCCCAAGAGTTCGTGCATAGCGGGAGACAACCCCGCTGCCGCTGAAAAGGTCGA
>QNBK01000262.1 GCA_003644105.1 Spirochaetota bacterium
ATAACCGCTCCTCCTGTTTTCAGGGAGTAGTCGGGATACGCAACACCGAAGAAAGCCTCGGACGATGTCCGGTCCGGAGCTTCCCCGGGTAGATACCTGTCGTAGAGCTGATACCAGATAATTCTGTCGACTCCGGCAGCAAAAGATGAAGAGATTGATTTGGCGATATAGACACCCTGCAGCTCTTCGCTCACCGCATGGGGATAGCTTCCTCCGGTGGGATAACCCATTTCTGTTATCCACAGTTCGCCCTGAAAGCCGTAATCCTTCATGAGTTCCCCGGCTTTTGCCATTCTTCGAGCACCGGCTTTCGGTGATATTCCATAAGGGTGAAGGGAGACGGCATCCGCTCCGTCTGCGGCCCCCGAGGCCAGAAGTTTCTTTAAATACCCGGGACCGCCGACGAAGGGGTTGTACATCAGGCTTCCGACAATTATCGGGGTATTCGGCAGCAATCGGTTTAACAGGCTGACGGTTTGGGAGGTCAGAAGAAAAAAATCTTCATCACTGCCGGTCCAGAACTTCCCGAAATTCGGTTCATTCCAGATTTCCAGCGCTGCCAGGCTGTCACCGTATCGAAGAGCCACCGCCTGAACATACTCTAACCAATAGGAAAGCTGCTCCGGGTTTACCTGCCGCTTACCCTCGGGTTTTTCGTGAATCCAGGGAACGTCGTAATCCAGAATGCCCAGGACGGAAACTCCTTCGGCATCGGTTTTTTCCAGCAGTGCATCATAAGCCGAATAATCGAAATTACCAGGTTCCGCTTGCATTTTAACCCAGCTGATATCCAGTCTTACCCAGTGGGCTCCCAGCGTTTTCAGCAGGGCTGTTTCTTCATCACCCCGGGAGCCGGCGTGGTTGAATCCAAAGGGTTCATTCAGTTCCCGCCCCGAAGTTATATCGTGGGGGATCCCGGCACAGGAAAGCAAAACTGCTGTTAATACAAAAAATGAGAGAATCTTTCCAAAGTTGTAAATCATGGCTATGCTCAGTATAAGAGAATACTCAGCATAAAGGTGGAATTATGAAAGCATTGGTGCTGAAAAGTCCGGAAGTTCTTGAAGTTTCTAATCTCCCGGAGTGGTTGCTGGAGCCGGGGCAGGCTTTGATACGTGTGACAAAATGCGGTATCTGCGGCAGTGATATAAGGTATTTCTACGGTGAGAATCCCTGGGCGAAGCAGACTCTGGGCAGGGAAATTCCGAATCCTCCGAATATTGTATTGGGCCATGAGTTTGTGGGGTATGTTGAAAAGGTTACCGATAAAGCTGATGAATATCTTGTGGGGAAAAGGGTGGCGGTTAACACCTTTATCACCTGCGGACGCTGCTCGTACTGCCGGAGCGGCAGGGAGAATCTCTGTCCTGATACCAGACATCTGGGGCATGCACAGGGTTGGGGAGAGATGAATTATTATCCCGGCGGGATGGCTGAGCGCTGCCCGGTTCCCGTCAGCCAGATTTATGAGCTGCCGGAGAATGTCAGTGATGATGAGGCCACTTTTCTCGACCCGATGATTGCGGCGCTGCATGCTGTGGATGTGGGTGCCCCGAAGGTGCTTGATAAAGTTGCAATCTATGGTGCAGGACCGATCGGTCTTTTAATAGCTCAGTTTGTCAAAATCTATGGCGCATCCAGCACGTTTATCTGTGATATTGCCGATGAAAATATTGCCGCAGCTGATGCCCTGGGTGTGGACTTTGCTGTGAATATTGCCGAGGAACAGTCGGCTTTTTCTGAAATGGTAAAGACTCAAACCGCCGGGAAGGGGGTAAATCTGGTGTTTAACACAATCGGTACAAACGAGAGCATTGTGGAATCACTGGAGCTTCTGGATAAAGGGGGTACGGTGGTTTTGATGGCGACTAAGGATAAGCAGCTTGTTCTTCCGGCTCTCAATCTCAGTGGTGAGCGAACAATCAGGACTTCTTCCAACGCGCTCTACAGTGACTTTCCCAGAGCTTTGGAATTGCTGGCGACGGGTAAAGTGAATGTGAAACCCCTGATATCCCACCGCTTTCCATTATCACGGGCTGTGGAGGCCTTTGAAGTTGCCTGTAACAAGGAATCCTCCGGGGCCATCAAGATTATTCTGGAGGTATCATGATGGGTGTAAACGGTAAACGTATCCTGGTAACGGGATCGAGCCGGGGGATAGGCCGGGCTATTGCGAAGACAATGGCACAGCAAGGTGCTGTAGTGATTGTACACGGCTCAAAGCCAAGTGAAAATCTGGAGCAAAGCTATGAGGAGGTCTGCGCTTTAAGTCCGCAATCCATCAAAGTGACAGCTTCCTTGTCCGAAGAGGCCGAGGTGACGGCGATGTTCGATACCATCGGGAAGAAGCTTCAAGGCCTGGATGTGCTGGTGAATAATGCGGCGGTACAGAATCCGGGCGGGTTTCTCGATCTTTCTCTGGAGGATTGGGATTATGTTCTTGCGGTAAATCTACGTGCACCCTTTCTTTGCGGTCAGCTTGCCGGGCGGATGATGAAGGCACAGGGTAAGGGCGGCAAGATTATCAACATCAGCTCGGTTCATTCCCGGGAGCCCCGGCGGAACTTTGCCCATTACAGCTCCGCAAAAGGGGGGCTGGAACAGCTCACCCGCTGTATGGCATTGGAACTGGCGGACTACGATATTCAGGTGAACGCCCTCACCCTCGGGGCGATTGCCACCGAACTCACTCCGGATGGCCGTGCCGGGGCTATCTCCACTGCAATTCCCGCCGGCCGTGTGGGAACCATCGAAGAAGTGGCCAATCTGGCGGCATTCTGTGCTTCGGATGACTGCAATTACCTCACCGGATCGTGTATTACTCTCGACGGTGGATTAACTCTGGGATTCTGTGCCAGCCGGAGGGATTTGTAGCCGGGGTTCACTCCCAGTCCAACAGCCGGCTCTCCCCGTCGATTTCCCGTATAGCTGTAACATCCTGGGAAACTTCCAGGGTTCCTTTGAACTCTCCCTCTTCATTTCTGATGGCGAAGTAGCGGATCTGAATGTACTTCGGCCCCATCCTGATAACAAAGGAGGCCTCTTCTTTTTCGCCATTCCGGAAGGCTTTGAGAATTTTTTCCACGATGTGCAGGCTTTCAGGGGGGTGACAGTTCTGAACCTTGCGGCCGATGACGGACTTGCTCCGGGGGAAGATCCGGTGAGGGGGATCGGAGTAGAAGAGGACGGTGTCGTTCTCATCCACGTAGGTGATGTCCACCGGCAGGAACTGAAAGAGCATTTCCAATTGAGAGAAGCTGAGTTTTCCGGTGCTCAGTGATACCGAGCCGTCAGGAATGCTGGTATTTCCGGTTTCTTTGCCGCTGCCGGGGGGGAGCTTTATTTCATCCTCTTTCAGAAAGGAGAATCCCAGCTCGGCACTCTCTATGAGAAGATTTTCCAGAACGGAATCATCAATGGTCTGGAGGATATGTGGAATGAGCACTTTTTCTTCCCGATAGAGTATGGTAAAAACGGAGAAAAAAAGTTCTCCAGTAACGGCGTTGAATCGGGAAACGTTGAGCTCAGGTCTGGCCAGGAGGGTAAGGGCCTCCTTGATGGTTTTACGGATATCATCGTGGTAAGACCACATCAGTTTCAGGCACTGATGTTCCGGCCAGATTTCCTCCAGCACCGGAAAGAGGGCGTTTTCCTTAACCACATAGTGATTGTGAATATGTTGAATCTGCTCAATCAGGCTTGTAATGGCCGCTACATCTTCGGCTCCATATTGGCTGTTGAGCTTTAATATCAGAGGCCTTGTTTCTTTCAGGAGATTTTCCAGACGCCTGTTATCCTCGATGATGCAGCTGAGAAAGCTGTCAGGTTTGATATCTTCCGAAGGGAAGCGGTCCAGGGCCTGATGGAGGAGGTTGAAGAGTTTGTTCGACGGGATTTTCAGTTCATCAACGGAAAAACCGGCATCAAAAAGTCGGTCAAACAGGGAAAGCACATCATTCGGTGTGTAGTCGGTTTCAAGGATGTGATTTTCCTTAACCAGCATTCCACCGGGTTTACCGGCAATTACTCCGCTCATGTATCTGAAAAGTGATTCGACTCGTTGCTTGGGCATACTGTATCCTTATGTATTGTTTTATCCGGTATCGATAAAGGGAGTAAACCGCGGGAGCGGCAGAGGTCAATTAAAAAATGATTGAAAGTATTACCACGTGGAGTTCTGATCACAGTTTTCTGCTGATCTGGATGTCGGGAATTTCGGTTGTGATGTTTATTACGACGCTTCTACTTGTTCCGGTGATGGTGGTTCGGATTCCCGTGGATTATTTTGCGGATGAGAGGCGCCGTGTAAGTGATTCTCCGGCAAAGCTGCTTCTGAAAAACCTTCTCGGGATTGTGTTTGTTCTGGCGGGTATTGGGATGCTTTTTCTGCCGGGTCAGGGGATACTGAGTATTCTGATTGGTATCTCTCTTACCAGTTTCCCCGGTAAATACCGGTTGGAGCG
>QNBK01000263.1 GCA_003644105.1 Spirochaetota bacterium
GAGTTATCTTAGCATATAAACGGGATTATTCTTGAGTTCGTATATTCTTTGTTTTGTGAAATTGAAGGTTAGATAATTGACACAAGAAGATATCAGAAAATATATCCTAAAGGCCCTTTATCGTGATGAATTTCTTTATGCCCGTATCGTACTAAAAGGTGGTAACGCGCTAGCTCTGATTTATCAAGTGGGAAATCGCTCATCTTTGGACTTGGACTTTTCAATCGATAAAGACTTTGAAGATATCGAATTTGTATCTGATCGTATTTATCGGGCTCTAATATCGACATTTGAGCCGGAAGGTGTTCATGTTTTTGACTACTCTTTTGATGCGAAACCAAAGGTGACCACCGAAGACTGGTGGGGCGGTTATAGGGCGGAGTTCAAATTGATACCCAAAGACCTTGCCGATAGCCTAAATTTCGACATTGATCACCTGAGAAGACGGTCCCTACTTGTCGATACGGGATCACAAAAAAGGAAATTCTCAATTGAAATCAGCAAATTCGAATATATCAAAGACGCTCAGGTGGTTTCGTATGAAGGCACGGAGATACTAGTTTATACACCGGTCTTGCTAGCTGTGGAAAAGCTGCGGGCTCTCCTTCAGCAACATAAAGATTATCCAAAGATTTCAGCTAAGGCCAAAAGGAGTCGAGCTAGAGATCTCTACGACATTTGGGCAATCTGTGATTATTTTGCTATCAAGCTAGAAGCATTCCTGGAAACCGTTGAATCGGTCTTTTCGGCAAAGAACGTTAGTATGGAATTGTTGAACAAACTCGATCAAACGAAAGAATTGCATTTTGCATCCTGGTCGGACGTGGAAATCTCTGTAGAGGACTCATTAGAAGACTTTGACTATTACTTTGAATTTGTAAACAAGTCCGCCAAAAGGCTATATACCAGGTGGAAAGTAGACTCGCCATGAGTTGTCAAATTTAGGCGAGGCTATTGAGTAGTCTAAATAGAAATCAAAATCGGTTCCTAAATTTCTTAATTGGCTGAGAATGTTTTCTCCTGCACCAGCTTTCTCGAGATAGAAGCCGAGAGACTGATGATAAGGATATTTATAATTGAGTTTCTTAAGTAAACGGAGAAGTTTCTTGAAGTCTATGGTATTGATAGAAGCTTCAAAGGCTTGAGCTACTTGAAACACCCCACCACCATATCTTGGCCTGACAGTAATATCTATTAGAGTTCTTTCAAGGCAAGTTCTAGGTAATCCCAAATAGTCATCAGTTTCTACGCCGGTATTTGCTGAGTTTTTTCCAGAAAGAAGTATGATCTGGAAGTTATCGATTTTGAAAATATATTTTGACCGCCTTTGTGAATGGGAGAATGCACGGTCGATTGACTCTTGCCTCAGTGGATCCTTGCTAATAGGTTTCTGGCTTTGTTCTTTGTTTACATATATCGTTTTTGGTATTTGCTGAGTTAAGCCAAGTATATTCATGGAGGATGCATGACATAAGTATGCTCCGTGTCGCAGTGAAGTAGCATAGTGATAAGGTGTGGGATTGAGTAAAGGAACAGCTATTCGCTCGACATCTTTGTACCCTTCTGATCTCAATACGATTTTTTTAATCGATCCGTAATCCATGAGGTCACTAGAAAGGCTTGTAAGAGATGAGTTGCCGATGCGGTTGTCTTTGAGAAACAGTTTGAACTCACTCAGCATGTATACTGGCTTTCCCAAATTTATCAGTGTCTCGGCAAGGAATTGAATCTCGGCTTGCCTTCGTTTCGTCATTACAACCTCATCTTAAGTGGGGGCTACAGTAGGTATATATACCTACTGTAGCCTCCATTGAAGGAGAAGTCAAGATTACTTCGGCAATTACAGTATAGTAGGTATATATACCTACTATACTGAGACACATCAAGTAACAGGATGTGTTCTGAAGTCTGATTCGGACTGACCCGAGGTTTTCGAGATCGTTCATTCAGCCCGGCTAATCCTTCCTGGATGAAACGGTTTCTCCACTTGTGGCCAATCGGCTTGGAAATCCCGTATTCAGCGCACAGGTCCTTCATTCTTACATGAGGATCCATGGCTTTGAGAGCGAACTCGAACTTCACATCCATAACTTGTGTCTACTTCCACGGCATAACCAGCACCCCCATAACGTGAAGTGCTGATTATTTTAGTTCTTGTCGTGTAAAGGATGTCCTGAACCCGGACCGTTAATTGCAGATTGAGATTTCAAACCTGACATATGTTGTCAGTTGCATTACACTATGGACAAGAGGATTTGTATGAGAGATTTTCTGAAAGAGATGAAAGAACTGGGTATCTCAGAAGAAGAAATCGAAAATAAACAATACATCGATCCGTATCAATATACTCAGATATTTGAAATCTGCAGCCTTAGAAAATACGGGAATTCCAGGTACTCCAATACGTCATTACCTCAGAACAAAGTAAACAATCATTACGATGCCTAACTGGAGTGAAGTCCTCGAAGAAATCCAGGCCAAGCTGATTTATGTAATACAAGTGTTCAAATGAGCTCTTTCGGATTTGGTTGATGTTGATCTGAATCTGGATTATTCGAAATCCAAATTTTCAGACTTTACTCAAGTTTATCCATTTTCGCTATAATCGGTGAAAATCCGCGATCTATCCGCGGTTCAAATAATTCTCTCAATCCGTGCAAGTCACCAACGGCTATTCGTTACGCTTGGTTCCGTAACCGGGATTGTCGCAATCCGTCCCGCGCCAGAGGTCAATAAAAAACCCCGGGCCGAAACCCGGGGTCAATAATCTAAAGCAGGTTCGCTGCTCAGATCCGCCGATTTAACAGCGCCGATTAAACAGCGTTGAAAATCAGAGCCAGTTCAGCCATCCGGGCGGAGTAACCCATTTCGTTGTCGTAGAAGCTGGTCATCTTCACCAGGGTGTTGTCACCGGCTTCGGTGGTCCGGGTATTGCCGGGGATGTACATGGAACTCCACTCTTCGCCTACAGCGTCCCGGGAGCATTCGTAGTAGTCGGTTACATCGAGAATCATGCCGCTCTTGGAGCTGGCGTTAATCTTTTTAGCGTTATCGGCCAACTTGGCGTTAATCTCATCCACACTGTGCTTACCTTTGAGAAGATAAACAGCCTCGACAACCGAACCGGTGTCGGTGGGGACCCGAAGGGCGGTGCCGTTAAGCTTGCCGTTGAGGTGGGGGAGTACCTTGCCTACGGCGATGGCGGCGCCGGTGGAGGCGGGGATGATGTTGTTCAGGGTGGCGCGGTTCTTGCCGCCCCCGAAGAAGTCCTGGACACGCTGGGTGGACGTGGCTGCGTGGGTGGTTACCATCAGTCCGGTAATCACCTTGAAAGCGTCGTCCACGGCTTTGGTGAGGGGAGCCAGGCAGTTTGTGGTGCACGAGGCGTTGGAGATAATTTTGTCGCCGGGGTTGAGAACATCGTGGTTCACACCGATAACGACGGTTTTGGTGTCGTCCTTACAGGGTGCGGATACGATAACTTTTTTGGCGCCGGCATCGATGTGAGCCTGGGCCTTCTCGGTGCTCAGGTAGAAACCGGTGCATTCCAGTACGACATCCACATTGTGCTTGCCCCAGGGAATCTTGCTGGCATCTTTCTCCGCGTAGACGGTGACTTTATGGTCACCGATCTGGATGACGTTGTCGCTCAATAGTTTGACATCGACGGGAAACTTGCCATGAATGGAATCCTTTGGAATTGCAGCAGCGATCATTGCGGGGGATACCAGGTCGTTACCTGCGACGATTTCGATCTGATCGTTGTACTGGGAGGTGATGACGCGCATGACGTTTTTGCCGATGCGGCCCATGCCGTTGAATGCGACTCTGACTTTAGCCATTAAAGGCCTCCTTGATAGGTCTTTCGATTGCGTGTTGCGCAATTACTATTCTTTGTATCGGGAATGATTTATCAAATATTTTGAGTATGTGTATTCCCGAGTTGAATAATAAGGATATTTACGGATTTCGCCAAGGTGTCAGGTATGAATCTTTAAAAAAATACCGATATTGGGTGCTTCAGGAATTTTTGCTGACCTCCAAAGGACGTAAGGTTTACTGATGCACTGTCAGTATCAGCTCCAGGGCTCTAGTGGAACTTGTATTGATTCGGAGTCGGTGAGATAATTCAAGTGATGTGGATTAGTGAGGTATAAGTATGAAGAAGATCGCAGTATTTACGATAACTGTAGTGATACTGGGATTGGCCGGGTGCAGTGATACGCGGATTCTCCCTTCGGATACAAGCGGAACCGTATTTTACTTCCAGGCCGACGGTGAGGAGAATATCTTTTCGATTGAGTTCGACAACAATACTTCTGGTACTCTACGGGAGTTGAGTCCACATCCAGCCTTCGATCCTACACTATCTGTATCTGAACTTCTTGATCTGGATCCTCCGATTGATAAGGTGGAAGAAATTCCTGAATTTAGTTTATAGAATAACTTTGAGGAGA
>QNBK01000264.1 GCA_003644105.1 Spirochaetota bacterium
GCATTCCCACGGAAAGCCCTTCCTGCTTCACTCCTGCGGCAACATCTACGATGTGATGGACGATCTGATCGACGTTGTGGGTATTGATGCCAAGCATTCCAATGAGGATGCCATCGATACTTTCGATGTCTGGGTTGAACGCTACGGAAAGAGGATCGGTAACTTCGGCGGTGTGGAGATGAACGTTCTATCGCTGAATACGCCGGATGAAGTAAAAGAATATGTCCGCAACCTGCTGCCGAAAATCGAGGGACACGGCGGTATCGCCATCGGTACCGGGAATCAGATTTCATCCTACTCCCTGCCGGAGAGCTGGATTGCTATGAGTGAGGCTGTGCGGGAGTGGCGGGGAGAGTCGGTATAAAATCTTTAGCCGATATTTCCCAGGGATATGTGCTTGGTTTCCATAAAGGCTTCCATACCTTCAGATCCGAGTTCACGGCCGACTCCGCTCTCTTTCATACCGCCGAAGGGGCAATTACTAGTGGAGGGTACCGCGTCGTTCAGACCGACAGAACCGGCTTCAAGGGCTTCAGCAACTCTGAAGGCCCGATTTAAGTCCCTGGTATAGACATAAGCCGCCAGACCATAAACAGTATTGTTTGCCTGAGTGATAACTTCCTCTTCGGAATCAAAAGGAACTACTGGTGCCAACGGGGCAAAGCTCTCATTAATCATGCACACAGCATCTTCTGGAACATCGGCCAGTATGGTGGGTTCCAGGTAGGGGCCGTCATTACGATCGACAGCTTTCCCGCCGCAAATGAGCTTCGCTCCCCGATCCAGAGCATCCTTTACCTGGGCGAGAGCGTCGTTCAATGCGCTCTGGCTGATAAGGGGGCCGATATCAATACCCTCTTCCAGGCCATAACCGATTTTAAGATTTCTTGTCCGCTTATTGAGCATTTTAAGAAACTTGTTATAGACAGTACGTTCCACATAGGTGCGGTTGGATGCGATACAGGATTGGCCGCTGTTACGAAATTTGGTGATTATGACACCTTCCAGTGCTGCTTCAAGATCTGAATCACCGAAAATGATTATCGGTGCATGACCGCCAAGCTCCAGGGAGAGGTTTGTTACTGTGGCTGCGGATTTTCGGATGAGTTCCTTACCGACATTAGTGGATCCTGTAAATGTTATTTTCCGGCAGATTGGATTCTCCATGAACTCATCTGAGATTTCAGCAGCAGGGCCAAGGACAACTTGGAAAACTGCTCTGGGGATACCGGCATCTTCCAGGGCTTTTGCCATCGCCAGGGATGAAAGGGGCGCTTTCCCGGAAGGTCTCAGTATAACTGTACATCCGGCGGCCAATGCCGGTGCTACTTTGCGTGCGGACAATACCAGTGGAAAATTCCAGGGTGATATGGCAGCTACAACACCTATGGGCTGCTGAAGTATAAGATGACGTTTACCCTCGGCTTGAGGCGGGACTATCCGTCCATAACCGCGTCGGGCCTCTTCGGCGAACCATCGGAAATGATCTATTGCGACATTAACTTCTCCTCTGGCCTGGGCCAGAGGTTTTCCATTTTCACGTGTAATAGTAACGGCAATTTCTTCAAGTCTTTCTGCCATCAATCCGGCAGCTTTAAGCAGTATGTCTGCCCGATCCCGGCCGGTTTTAGCCCTCCACCCGAAAAAAGCTTCCTGGGCGGCATCTAAGGCCTTCCGTGTTTCATCTCTCCCGACGGTGGCCACTTTGGCAATGGTATCTCCGTTACCGGGGTCTGTTACTTCTATGGTGCCGGTTCCCTCAACCCAGGATCCATCTATGAAAAGCTTGTTAATCTCCATATGGTCCACCTATCCACTTTGGAACGTTTTCCCAGTCGCCAAGAAACTGTTGAAGAACCAAATCAGTCAGGTGATGATCATAAAGACCCGAAAGAATGGGGAATCCCATGGTGCAGGCATCGGCTCCAATGAGAGCGGACTGGAGAACATGCTCAGGATGACGGATCGCCGCAGTGAGTAATTGAGTTTCAAAGCCGTAATTGTCGAATATCTTCCGGATCTGATCGACCAGCTCAATTCCCTTCTGACCCGCTGAATCCAGTCGGCCAATGAAGGGGCTGATGTAGGTAGCACCGGCTTTTGCGGCAAGAAGGGCCTGTAGCGGAGTAAAATTAATGGTGGCATTGGTACTGATTCCTTCCGAGGATAGAATTCGTATTGCCTTGATTCCTTCTTTAATCACAGGAACCTTAACTATGACATTGTCGGAGATTTCGGCCAGAGCACGGCCTTCCCGAACGATACCCTCGGTATCTGTAGCTATGGTTTCAATGCTGACCGGACCTGATACAAGACGGCAGATTTCCGGATATATATCGCTGGGATTGCCCCCGGCGGTTTTTACATGCGACGGGTTGGTGGTTACACCGTCGATAATTCCCCAGTCGACAGCTTGTTTCACTTCATCCAGGCGAGCAGAGTCAAGAAAGATTTTCATAATTAATAAACCGATACCTTTTAGATTGGATACAGGTAATTATAGAGTGACTTTCGATCTTTCGGGGAGTGCCTGGAAGGCTTTTAAGGTAAAACTTCGGATATCTAAGCCAGTTTTATTACTTTTCCTGATTTATAGGATTGTCTGGCAGCCAGAGCCACTCGCAGAGCTTCCACTCCGTCATTCAGGGTTGTCGGGAAATCCCGGCTCTTTATAAAGCAGTTTACAATAGCCGCTACATTATCACGGATTGATTCAGGTTCACCGGCTTCACTGTCCCAGACCCTTACTACAGCATCTTTCGGATCGGAGTTCAGAGGAGCATAACTCAGAACTCCCCAATAGTCGGTTGCACCGTTATCCAGGCTGGAATATAGCTCTTCTTTCAAGCCCAGCCAGGCTGTACCTTTTGTTCCATGGACCTGGATTGTAAGATTGAAATCGAAGCCTGTAAGGGCATGAGATATCTGCCATGCAGAACCATTAGTGAATCGCCCCTGACAAAATGCCACATCCTCAAAATCAAAATCCTGATGAATTCCCCCTGTTCCGACGGAATGGACAGATGCGAATTCCCCCCCGGTGAGGAATCGTGCCAGATCGAACCAATGAGAGGTCTCTTCAACAATCAGGCCGCCGGATTTTGATTCAGACTGAATCCATTTCTTCCATTTATCACGTCGGAATGGTTTCCTGAAGTGATGTAGAGAGAATGCTTTTACCTCGCCCAGATCTCCCGAGATTATCAGATTCCGAAGTGCTGCTGTCCCGGGATTCAATCGGAACTCATATGCAACAGCAACCCGTTTGCCGGCAGCGGCAGCGGCAGCCCTGATACGTTCTGCACCGTCCATGGAGAGAGCGACCGGTTTTTCCAGAATGAGATGCTTGCCGGCTTCCAGTAATAGAACCGCATGTTTTTCATGGAGATAATCCGGAGTACAGAGGCTTACCAATTCGATTTCATAGTTATCGGCAACATCCTTTATATCGGCGCAGGGTTTGATACCAAGGTCTTCCCAACGGCTGGAGATCTGCTGTTCTGTAAATAATGGCCGCAGTACCGACATACTTCCCTGAGAGAATGTCCCACCGACACTGCTGCGGCGCGTTTCCCAGGCATCAGCCACAGCGATAAGTTCCGCTTCGGCAGACTGGAGGTAGGCTGCCGCATGAGCCATGCCTATTCCCAGCCCGACTACCGCTGTTTTCACGTAGTTACAACCCTGGGGATTGCCGGCAGGATTCGCCTGGCGTTATTCTGCAATATTGGAGTAAGAGTTGATTCCGGCAGCTTCAGTCCCTGTACCGTTTTTCGGTCTTCCGGGACCAGAGGATAGGGATTGTCCACAGTTTCACTACTACTCAGGAAATCCAGAAGGCGCCGGCATCGTTTCAGATTCCCCGGGAGAGACTCTCCGGAAAATGCTTTGAAATCCAGAGGAAAAAAGAATGCATCAGAACCGAAAAGTATGCGGTTACGAAAGCTCTTAAAGAACTCCGCCGCCTGCTCCGGATTTCTACTGAGAGGCTCATAAAAATAGTTGCCCGGGGCCAGATCGAACATGGCGTTTGGTGAATTATTCAGGAAAGCCGCCGCTTCCACCAGGTTTCCTCCCAGAAACAGCAGGTGTGGAAATACAAAGGTGGTATCCGGAGCGGCCTGACAGAGCCGTGCGCTGCTGTTAATCAGAGCCTTGAAACCGGGAACCTCCAATTCAGATAGAGAACGTTTACCGGATTCATTACTCCAGAACTCCGGGGGATCTCCGATATGGAAAAGGACCGGTATACCTTGTTTTCCCGCCTCCCTGCAGGCATCGACCAGACGTCTGTCATCGGGCATCAACCCGAGAGCCGCAGCCAGCTCCGGTTTTCCCTCCCACAACTTGAGTCCGTCAAATCCGGCTTCGGCCATGGCTGCCACCTGTGCAACGGGATCCCAGTCCCGGCGCCTGCCTTTCAGCAGATCAGAATTATCCAGGGAACCAAAAGCA
>QNBK01000265.1 GCA_003644105.1 Spirochaetota bacterium
GCTCTTGATAATGATACACTTCCGATTTTTGTCAGTACCGACGGAACTGGAAATACATGGAGCCGTGTCGGGGGTACAAGTACCGATTTCCTGACGACAAATTTCATCGATGTTTCCGGGAAAACTGCTGGACAGAGTGATGGGAAGCAACTGGTTCTGGCCGGCACAAGCAGTTACATTGACGGTTCAACCTCTCATTACGGATCCGGTTACAATGAGATAGATGTAACTGACGCAGATCCGTCTACCTGGACGGTTAATACCTCCTGGGATTCGTACAGTTTTGCCCTTAACACTAATTACAGTGTCAGCGATCTGGCCGAAGCTACAATCACAGGAATGAGCATACCGGCAGGAGGCAGTTATCTCTATGCCTCAACCCGGAGCGAAGGTATCTGGAAGATTGACCTTTCAACTGATAAACCCAGCTGGACCAGAGAATAGCCAAGGGGGAAGTAATAAATCCGCACCGCGAAAGAGGTCAATTAACTCTGGATTTCCGGATAAGATCGAACACCTCAGCCAGATCGGGATCGGTGGCAAGGTACTGTTCTTCAATTTCCAAGTCGGTAAGCCCTTCCAGCTCATGGCTGAGATAATGGATCCAGGAGTCGTTCTCAGGCTTGTCTACTACAAGCTTGCGCCACCAGTAGTCGGGAGTGATGGGCATCTGCTCCCGGTATGAGGCCACTTTAAAGTCGTGAACGGCGATTTTAACGTCTTCCCGGGGTAAGCCTTTGTCAAGTATACATTCAACAAGATGGTTGATTGTTCTTCCGGTATCGAAAATATCATCGACGAAAAGAACTTTATCTCCGCTGCGCAGGTATTCGGGGTCGTAGGTCCAGCCGTCAATCCTGACACGCCCGGCCTGATGAATATCCGTGTACGACCGGGCCACTACAGCGGCATAAAAAACCGGGCGGTCTCGGGTATTCACCAGCTTGAAGAACTCACTGAAGACATTTCCCATGTAGGCCCCGCCCCGGAGGGGGATGTATATCACATCGGGCATGAAGCCATCGTCGAAAATACGCTTGGCAAGCTTCAGAGCATCGTTGCGAACCATACTGTAGGGCAGGAATTCTTTACTCATGAGTTTTCTCCCGGACTGTTTTCAAGTTTGAGGGTTTCCCCGTTTCTAAAAACGGTATATGCAGGCGAGGATTCAGATAACGGCCCTATAGCCAGATACAGATCTTTCAGGTTGACAATTGTTTTATTGTTAACGGCGATGATGATGTCCCCGGCTCTGAGGTCGACAGACTGAGCAAAGGTACGGGGATAAACCTCCGCCACAGCTACGCCGTTTATATCGTCGGGCAATTTCATCAGTTCTCTTAAATCCGGAACTAAAGGAGCTGCAACAAAACCGGGGACTGCACGGCCGTGAAGAGCTCTGACAGCCTCTTCCCCCTCCCGGGCACCCATCTCTGCTTCCAGCTGAAAAACTTCTCCAAAACGGTTTACTGTGAACAGGGCAATATCTCCCGGCGCTTTATCGCCAACCCTGTAAATAAGACGCTCACTCTTTACGACTGGCTTTCCATCCAGTGATGTAATCAGGTCGCCGGGCTGAAGTCCTGCTTCGTATGCCGGTGAATCCTCAAAAACCTGATATACCATTGCACCTTCATTCACTTTGTATCCCAGGGACTCGGCGGACTCTGCAGCTATCTCACCGAGACTCACACCCAGCCATCCGTAACGAACTTCACCATTATCGATGAGCTGCCGAAAACTGGTAATGATGTTATTAACCGGAATAGCAAATCCCAGGCCGATGCTTCCGCTGTTTGGTGTTGTAATAAAAGTGTTGATACCCACAAGCTCACCCCGGATATTTACCAGAGCTCCCCCGGAGTTTCCCTGATTTATAGAGGCATCAGTTTGAATAAAATCGTTGATATTATCCCCGGGGCCGTCCTGACGTCCAAGGGCGCTGACTATCCCTGAGCTGACTGACTGGGCATAACCGAAAGGACTGCCGAATGCCAGAACCCAGTCTCCGACGTAAAGTTTATCCGAGTCACCGAGACGAATAACCGGCAGATCCATATCTGGTGAAGAAAATTTCAGCAGAGCCAGATCTTTCCGTTCATCTTTACCTGCCAGTTCCGCCGGCAGGGTACTGCCCCTGTTCAGTCTGATATAGATTTCTTCAGAATTACCGATAACATGGGCATTTGTTATAACAAAATACTCATCATTTCGGCGTTCGATAATTATTCCGCTTCCCAATCCCTGGCTTTGAAAGTATTTAGGGTTGCCTTTTTCATCCTGGGGATTTTGAAAGAAATCGTTCCAGGGCTGATCGGAGTCTTCACCCTGGGGAACTATTCCATCAGACTTGACTGTTACCTCTACAACTGAGGGAAGAACTTCTGCGCTGACGGTCCTGAAGGCCTCCTGAACCTTTTCCGCTTCGGTGAAAGGTGAACTTTGCGACTGCTGGGCCAGAACCTGCTGAACCGGCATCAATGAAGGCCTCAGCCATGCTACGGTAACAAAAAGGGCATAACCGGCAATGGATCCAAGCAGAAGACCGAAAAAAACAGATCTTCGAGGTATATTCCGCATCAGTTTTCCCAGAAAGTCAGAACTTCCGGTGATTCCCCGGTTATCAGAATGGTATGCTCAAAATGAGCACTCAAGAGACCGTCGGCTGTTATTACCGTCCATTCGTCTTCCAGAACCTCAACATCTGCAGTTCCCGCATTAATCATAGGCTCAATCGCAATTACCATACCAGGCTTCAACCGGGGGTTCAGTCCCCGGGACGGGTAGTAATTGGGGATTTGCGGATCTTCATGAAGGGACAGGCCCACCCCATGACCGCAGTAGCTGTAAACAACACCGTATCCATAGGGCTTTATCGATTCGGTAACCGCCTTTCCAATATCCTTAACCCGATTGCCGGGCCGGCAGACTTCTATGGCGGCTCTTAAAGATTTCTCTGTAGCATCAAGGAGGCGACGGGTATCAGCGGCTATTTCGCCCACGGCAAAAGTTTTTGCTGAATCACTGAAATATCCACCCAGAATAACCCCAATATCACAACCGATGATATCGCCTTCTTTCAGCGAATATCCATCGGGAATCCCGTGAATCACCTGGTCGTTCACTGAAGTACAAACCGACGCAGGGAATCCACCGTATCCGAGAAAAGCGGGTATGCCTCCACCGGCTTTAATGGTTTCCTCCACCACTCTGTCAATCTCGAGAGTGGTTATCCCAGGTTGAATGAGTGTGCCGATACGGGAAAATACAGCTGAAAGAAGATTAGCCGAACGGCGTATACCGTCCTGCTGCATGGTATTTTTTATGGATATCACAGTTTTACCTCGTTTAATAGTTCCCCGGCACCTGCGTGTTCCGGGATTATTGCCAATACTTCTCGGGCTTTTTCTTTTGAATCTTCCAGTCTACCGGAATATTTTAAAAGAACGGCCTGCATATACAGTAACTCAGCCCGGTCTTTATCACTCAGATCCAGTGCCGACATATCAATACCTGAAAGGTCGTCAAGGGCATTTTTAAGTAAAGATACTGATTTTAATCTGAGAACAGCTGAAGCAGTCGACCGGGCTTTATCCCCTCTGTTTCCCGAGGATTCCAAGCTTTTGTAATATGCCGATTTCAGAATATCTTCACGTTTATTCTCAAGATTCTCGATTCTATCGTTAAAAGGCGTTTCCCTGAATTGGGGTAAGCTTCTGTAGGATTTTAGAATGCCCAGTAAAGCTGCATCCAAAACACGGGTTTGTTCTTCAGGAATACTCCCGTTATATTCTGACTGATAATGACGATTTAATACTTCCCCTATTTCGTCAGATGCCATTACAGCAAAAAGCGCAGAGTCATGGAGAGCTCTCCAACTGTGTTCTCTCAGAGCAAGTTCGCGAAAATCCTCATATGAACTGCTTCCATCACTGGAATCAGGAACAAGATTGAGTAAAGCCAATCCTCTGGAGGCATCGGCTGCAAGACGCCAGGAAAGTATCCATTTCTCATCAGGGAACACTTTCAAATACCGGTCGACAGCTACATCAACAGAGGAAAAATTCCGTCGGGAACTCATATAATTCAAGAGAAACGTCGTTAGAATACGCCTGTCTGCCTCCTGAACCGTATCATCAGCCATAACCGCATTAAAAAGTTCCCACAACCTGGCCTCATACAGTCTGGGAGTAACAGCCTCAGGATCGATGTCAATCTGGGTAATACCCAATACCGGGCTGTTCAGCTGCGAATTTCGTATCAGCCTTCTGGCAAGAGCAGGTTCATCTTCAGATTGATTACGGGCCCAGGCCGCCTTCACCTCGTTTTTATCCGGAAAAAGAATCAGAGCCCGGGTGAGTGTCTTCCGGGATTCTCTCTTATCACCTGAAACAGCCTGCTGCACCGCCAGATTTATCCAGAGTCTCCAGGAATCAGCTGGTAAATCCTCA
>QNBK01000266.1 GCA_003644105.1 Spirochaetota bacterium
CTCCCGGAACCAGAAGAGCCTAAAAAGAAAAACACACCCGGGAATTTTGATTATAAAGATCTGTTCACCGATATAATCGGAAAAAGTAAAGAAGCCCTGGATGATACTCTGATGGTGTTCAACGGGAGTGAAATGGACGCAGCGGTTAAAGCCATCCGTAAAGCCAGGCGCATCCTTATCGTCGGATCCGGAACCTCCGGCCCGGTTGCCAACGACCTGTACAACCGCCTCTTTCGCCTGGATTTATTCTGTCACATTGAAACTGACGGTCTCTTACAACTAATGCATGCCTCCCTTCTTACACCGGAAGACATACTGTTCGTTATATCTCAATCCGGTGAAGCCGAATCCATACTCAGAGTTGCCGAAGTGGCACGGAAAAACGGGGCACCCATCATCACCATCACCGGTTCCCGTCTTTCAGGATTGGCCAAACTCTCAGATTGTATATTTCTGTCTGTCTGTCATGAGGCCAACCCCGAAACCATGACCGCCCGTATCGCCCAGCATGCCATCGTTCATGCAGTCTATCAGTCCCTGGAACACTCCATGAAGGACATCAGCCGGGTAAATGAAGAACGGATCTGGGACGCGTTCTTCCCGGAATCCCGATCAGGTTGAGTCTTCAGGCTTTAATCTGCAGGTTGCAGTCTGATTAGCTAAAGTCTACTTCTCCCATCAGAGCGGCCGAATCCTCCACCACTCTCCGGATAACCTCTTTCTCATCAATGGTGTTAACAACACCCTTTTCCATCAGAATCTCACCGGCACACATCACAAAGTGAACATCCGATGCCTGGGCACCGTAACTGATGGTGGCCACCGGATTATGAAGGGGCTGAAGATGTGTTTTGTTCGTATCCACCATAATAATGTCGGCTTCCTTTCCCGGTGTCAGGCTGCCGCAGACATCATCAATCCCCAGAGCTTCGGCCCCGAAAATGGTGGCCATCTGAAGAGCCTGATAGGCGGAAACCGCCTTGGGATCTCCTGTGCTGGCTTTGTGAATAATCGCCGCCAGATGGATTTCTTCAAACATGTTGAGGTTGTTGTTACTCGAAGCACCATCGGTTCCCAGAGCCGGGTGCATTCCCATTTCCAGCATGGCGGGAATCGGGGCGAAGCCGTTTCCCAGTTTCAGATTGCTGGTGGGGTTGTGAACCGGATAAACACCGTTTTGTTTCAGAATATCAAGATCTTTTTCGTTCAGCTGCACACAATGAGCAGCATAGGTGGGATGCTCGAACAACCCGGCCTTCTCCAGATATTCCACCGGAGAAACCCCGTGCTTCTCGTAATTCTCTTCAGTCTCCTGTTTACTCTCGGAAACATGGATATGGATTCTGGTATTATTGTCCTTCGCAAAATTGATGGCCATCTGCAAAGCCCCGGGAGTCAGGGTATAAGGGGCATGAGGTGCCGAATCAACGTTAATCCGCCCATCTCTGCCGTTCCACTCATCGTAGAGTTTCTGCAAGGCGGGGAGCTTATTTTCGATGGTTTCTTCATCCCCCATGAACGGGGCACCGATACGGGCGCGTATACCGGCCTGTTCAACGGCTTTACAGGTTTCAGGCTGGAAAAAATACATATCCGCAAAGGAAGTTACTCCCGATCTGATGAGTTCTGCAGCTCCCAACAGTGATGAATTATACACCTGAGTTTCTGTCATTTTCTCTTCAATGGGCCAGATTTTCTCGTTCAGCCAGGTGAACAGGTCCAGATCGTCAGCGTAGTTTCTCAGCAGCACCATGCTTAAATGGCAGTGGGCGTTAATTATACCGGGAAGAACGATGCTGTTTTCCGCATCGATGGTTCGGTCCGCCATAAAATCTGCGGGAAGATTCCCCACAGAGACGATTTTTTTACCTTCTATTGCGATATCTCCCCTTAATACCTGGGGGAGCTTGGGGTCCATGGGAATAACGATGCCGTTTTTAATTACTGTTTTCATTCCTTTATATTAACACTAATCCTGTTTTTCAGACAAACTGACCTCTGCCGCAGCTCTCTTCACACCCGTCCCCTGCAGCGGTACAATGCAGGCAAATACAGCAACACCCCAATTCAAAGGAATTTAAAATGAACGATCAAGCTCTTAAAACGGCCGCGAACCAGATTCGCATCCTTTCCGCCGCCATGGTGGAGAAGGCAAAATCCGGCCACCCGGGCGGCGCCATGGGCGGTGCCGAGTTCATCAACCTGCTATACGCCGAATACCTCGATTTTGACCCATCAGACCCCACCTGGTTTGAACGGGACCGCTTCTTCCTGGATCCGGGACACATGTCCCCCATGCTCTACTCCACCTTGAGCCTCTACGGTTTTTACAGCAAAGATGAGCTGAAGAACTTCCGGCAGTGGGGCAGCCCCACACCGGGACATCCGGAAGTGGATCCCTCCAGGGGTGTGGAAAATACCTCCGGCCCCCTGGGACAGGGACATGCCTTCGCCATCGGATCGGCCATTGCCGATAAATTCCTCACAAGCCGTTTCGGGAACTGGATGGCCCACAAGCACTTCACCTTCATCTCAGACGGCGGGGTTCAGGAAGAAATCTCCCAGGGGGCCGGGCGTATTGCCGGAAAACTGGGTCTTGATAACCTGGTGATGTTCTACGACTCCAACGACATCCAGCTCTCCACGGTTACCGGGGATGTTACCGATGAAGACACCGCCGCCAAGTACAAAGCCTGGGGCTGGTTTGTTCAGGAAGTAAACGGAACCGATCTTGCAGCCCTCAGGGGAGCCCTTGATGCGGCTATTGCAGAGAAAGGAAAGCCCTCAATCATCATCGGTAAAACTGTGATGGGTCAGGGGGCTGTTGATGCAGAGGGAGCATCCTTTGAGCGGCAGGTATCCACCCACGGTCAGCCCCTTGGGGCCGCCGGGGCCGATTTTTCCAAAACCATCTCCAACCTCGGTGGTAATCCGGAAGATCCTTTCGCCGATCTCCCGGGGGTTGCCGATTTTATGTCCGGCATTATTGAGAATAAGAAAAAAGCTGCCGCTGAAAAGAAAGCTGCCAAGGCAAAATGGGCCGCTGCCAATGCTGCAGATGCGGTAAAATTGGCAGACTGGGCCGCCGGCAAACTCCCGGAACTCGATTTCTCCGAAATTGAACAGAAATCCGGTACGGCCACCCGGGCCGCTTCAGCTGCGGTTCTGAACTGGCTGGCCGGCAAGCTGGATAATATGATTGTGTCCTCCGCCGACCTTTCCAACTCGGATAAAACAGACGGATTCCTGAAAGCCACAAAAGCCTTCACCAGGGATGACTTCAGCGGCGCATTCCTCCAGTCCGGTGTTGCCGAACTTTCCATGGCAGCCATCCTTTCCGGTCTGGCCCTCCACGGCGGTGTGATTCCCGCAGGGGGAACCTTCTTCGTCTTCTCAGACTACATGAAGCCTGCCGTCCGTATCGCCGCTCTGATGGAGAAGCCGGTAATCTACATCTGGACCCACGATGCCTTCCGGGTTGGTGAGGACGGCCCCACCCATCAGCCGGTGGAACATGAAGCTCAGATAAGACTTCTTGAAAAACTCAAAAACCACTCAGGAAAACCATCAATTCTGGCCCTGCGCCCGGCAGATGCGGCGGAAACCACCGTGGCATGGAAACTGGCTCTGGAAAACCGCAGCACCCCCACGGCCCTTATCCTGAGCCGTCAGAACATCACCGAACTTCCCGCTGCAACGGGCAACCGATACAAGGAAGCCCTGCAGGCCGCCCGGGGAGCCTACATTGTGGAAGACTGTGAGGGAACTCCTGATATCATCTTTGTGGCCTCAGGTTCCGAAGTATCCACCATGGTTGCCGGAGCGGCCCTGCTCCGAAACAAGGGTAAGAAGGTAAGAATTGTCTCTGCACCCTCTGAAGGACTGTTCCGAACCCAGGATGCGAAATATCAGGAAGAGGTTCTTCCGACAGCCGTTCCCAGACTGGGCTTCACCGCCGGTCTTCCCGTAACACTGGAAGGACTCACCGGAACCGGAGGACGGGTATTCGGTCTGGATCATTTCGGATACTCAGCCCCGGCCGGTGTACTGGATGAGAAGTTCGGATTTACAGCTGAGAATGTTCTCTCCGAAGCCGAAACTCTGCTGAAAGGCTGAATACAGCGATAAAACCGCTACAGAAAAAATCAACCGGGGACCGTTTCGCATTATTACGGGACGGTCCAACTACATCACCGGCAGAGACTTTACAAAAACCCTCAAAAAGATGCTGCCCATGTTCAGATTCTTATCCTGGATTACGATCCGGATGTGAGTATGGCCAATATCGAAAACCGATTCATAGACTTCCCGGGATTCAATTCCCACCTCAATTTGAGCTGAAATAAGACGTGGCGGATCCGACTGCCTGATACCGCATGCCGAAACCCCTCCTGACCTGTGAGCTATCGTTGTTTTCTCAATAATACCCAAAAATATC
>QNBK01000267.1 GCA_003644105.1 Spirochaetota bacterium
AAAGTACTTTTTTTATGATGTCTTGACCTCAAGCTGGAGAAAACCTACCTTCATTGAAAAGGGGCTTGAATGGGGAAAGATGAAAGTACCGCCCGTCGCCGGGCCGGGGTAAAAGACCGCCTCCGTCAGCTGGTAGGCGGCACCAAAGTTTACGCCCTGGTGGGTAAGAGCGGTACCGGCAAAAGTTTCAGAGCCAAACTCGTGGCGGAAAACTACAACATTGAGTACATCATCGATGACGGGCTTCTTATTCAGGGTAACAGCATCGTTGCCGGAAAATCCGCCAAACGCGAGCGAATTTACATGAGCGCCGTCCGCACCGCCCTTTTTGACGACCCCCTCCACCGCCACGAGGTGGTAAAAGCCATCAAATCCCGAAAAATAAGAAAAATACTTATTCTGGGAACTTCCGAACGTATGGTGGCCCGCACCGCCGAACGCCTGGGACTGCCCCCGCCGGCCAAGGTGATACTGATAGAAGAGATAAGCTCAGAAGAAGATATTGAAAAAGCCCAGAAGTCGCGCAACGATGAAGGGAAACACGTTATACCGGTTCCCTCCATCGAAGTGGAGCGGGACTACCCGCATCTTCTGGCCGATTCCATCAAGGTTCTTATTCATAAAACCCGGGGATTCGGCTTTAAAAAGGGCGGTAAGCAGAAAATTTACGAAAAATCGGTGGTACAGCCCTCCTTCCATGGGGGAGACAAGGGGAAAGTCACTATCAGCGAACATGCCCTGGGTCAGATGATTGCCCACTGCGTTGACGAATTCGATGGGGATCTGTTTGTTAAAAAGGTAAAAATCAGACCCTCCCACGGTGTGTACCACATACGGGCGGAAGTGGAGATACCCTTCGGTCACCGTCTGACAGACAACCTCCTCGAGCTGCACGACTATGTGGTGGACCGCATCGAGAAGTTTACCGGCATTATGATTGCCGAGTTCAACCTGGTAGTTGCCGAGGTGGCCAAACGGGATAAGAAATGGATTTCCAGCAACCATGAAAACCCGGATGTTGAAACAGAAGATACCTGAGAATCAGAACTTCTCAAACTCTTCGATGAAACCCTTAATCGTGGATATACCCGAATGCCAGAAGTCCGGAGATTCGATATTGAATCCAGCAGATTTCCCGACACTCACCGCATCCGCCGAGCCTGTGAGGCGCAACAGCTCCCGATAACGAGGCGCAAAATCCCCACCCTCTTTTCGGAACCGGGCGTAGAGACCCAGGGCGAACAGCTGCCCGAATGCATAGGGAAAGTTGTAAAAAGCCAGATCCGGGGAATAATAGTGCCCCTTTACCGCCCACATCCATTGATGACGCTCAGATTCCTCCAGGGCATCACCGTAGGTTCTATTCTGGGCATCCAGCATTATCTCACTCAGTTCTGCGGGGCTCAGTTCCCCATCGGGACGATAACGCATCAGAGCTGATTCGAAGTGAAAGCGGCTTAAAATATCCACAATCACCTGGGAGGCGCCTACCAGGTAGGTATCGATAATTCCCGGCTTCGAAGATTCGGGAGAGCGGTCCAGTGCCGCCCTGAAAACAAGGGTTTCGGAAAAGATACTGGCGGTTTCCGCCAGAGTCATCGGGTATTCCCTGTTGATGGCCGGGAGGTTTTTCATCACTTCCCCGTGCCAGGCATGGCCCAGCTCGTGGGCCACAGTGGACACCGAATCAAAGCTGCCGTCGAAGTTGCACAGGATGCGGCTCTCTCCTCCATTTCCTGCCAGGGGAAGGTTGGTACAGTAGGCCCCGCCGACTTTCCCGTTCCGGGGAGAGGCGTCAATCCAGCCTTCAGAAAAGGCCCGTCGGGCAAAATCCCCCATTTCAATAGAGAGGGTATCAAACATCTCGGGAATAAAACGGCTTACCCGCTCCCAGCTCCAGATTTCCCCGGCAGATTTCGTATCACCGGGTGTAATTGGAGCGAAAAGGTCGTACCAGGCCAGTCTGGGAAGGCCCAGCATCTTCGCCTTGGCCCGGAAATACCGGCGGAACAGGGGCAGGGATTCGGTCATCACCCCGAGCATGGCATCAAGGGCCGTCCGGGAGAGACGGTTCTGTACCAGGGATTTCTCCAGGGTGCTGCCCCATCCCCGGCGGGTATTCAAGGTAACCGTGGTGCCTTTTACCCCGTTCAGGGCTGCCGCGAAGGAAACTTCGGCGCCCTTCCAGGCAGCGCATTCCTCTTCCCAGGCACGTTTTCGAACATTACGGTCCGCATCAAAGGCCAGGGAACGCAGCTGGGTAACCGTCTTTTCACTATCATCCCAGGGCCTGTCCAAGGAGGATGAAAGCCTGGAATGAAGACGGTCCCAGGCATCCCCCCCGCATCGCTGAAGATCGGCAGCCAGGGCCTCTTCTTCCGGAGACATCTGCCTTTTAGAGAGAAAAACCTGCTCATCCAGCCAGAACCTGTAGTCCGGCAGGGATTCAAACTTTACACCCGGCAGCAGGGAGCGGAACCTCACCAGAACGTCCTTAAGCGCCAGACTGCGCTCTTCCAGATCGTCCATCTCTCCCTGGGCCGCCTCGTTAGAGGTATCCACCGACCATGCAGCGTAAACATAGGAGCCCAGATTTTCCGAAAGGTCTAAGAGACGATTCAAACTCTCGAGGGCCCTGGGAAGCCAGTCTGAAGCCTCAAGTTCACCAGATTCAGCCTGTTTTAAAAGGCTCAGAACCGTGGCGGAGAGGGACACAAGTACTTCCTTGTCCGCCCTGTAGGCAGCGGATTCAGAAGAGGGATAAACGCCGCCCAGATTCCAGGCGATATCTTTCAAATCAAACTCCTCAGACTCCCCGGCCGTTACCGCGGTAGGTAAAACCACTTTCCCGTGCCAGTTCGGGGTCAAGTAAATTCCGGGTATCCAGAATTACCCTTCCCGTCATCTTTTCTGCGGCAAGCACCATATCCAGAGCCTTGTATTCGTTCCATTCGGTCATCAACACCAGGGCATCCGCGCCCTCAAGGGCCTGATAACTGTTGGAAAAACATTCGGTTTCGGGTAACAGCATCCGGAAATTATCCGCCCCCCTGGGATCGTGAGCCCGAACCACCGCACCGGCCTTTAAAAGTTCTGCCACCACGGTCAGCGAAGGGGAATCCCTTACATCATCGGTTTCCGACTTGAAAGACAAGCCGAGAACAGCCACAGTGCGGCCGGAGAGTTCTCCCATCATTTCTTTTAAAACCTTAACAACATGTTTTTTCTGCTCTTCGTTGGCGGCAATCACCGATTTAATCAAAGTCATGTCCACCCCGAAATCATCCCCGGTACTCACCACCGCCATAGTATCCTTGGGGAAACAGCTTCCCCCGTAGCCCGGCCCGGGATGGAGGAATTTACTGCTGATCCGCCCGTCCATCCCCATAGTTTTCGCCACCTGGTGGATGTCCGCACCGACAGCATCCGCCAGATTCGCCATCTGGTTGATATAGGTAATCTTGGTGGCCAGAAAGGCGTTGGAGGCGTACTTTATCAGTTCCGCCGTCTCCCGGCTGCACCAGACAAAAGGTACAGAAATCAGGTTCAGGGCCCGATACACGCTTTTCAGCACCTCTTTTGCCCGGGGAGAATCAGTTCCGATTACCGTACGGTCGGGATGAAAGAAATCCTGTACCGCCCGGCCCTCTCTGAGAAACTCCGGATTGGAAACCACATCGATATCCGCATCGGGGTTTCGGGTACGAATACGTTCTTCCAAAGCCCTGTTGGTTCCCACCGGCACCGTGGATTTGGTAACAATTACCGTGTAGTTTCCGGTATTATCGGCGATGGTGTCCGCCGCGGCTTCCAGATAGGACAGATTGGCCGAGCCGTCTTCTTTCGGCGGGGTACCCACAGCAAGAAACACCACATCCGAACCCCGTACCGCCAGGGCGACATCCGTTGTAAAGGAGAGCCTGCCTGATTCCAGGTTCCGTTTCAGATAGTCCTCAATACCCTGCTCGAAAATGGGTGATTTTCCCTCTTTGAGACGGGCGATTTTCTCCGGGTTTATATCGGCTCCCACGACTCTGTTGCCGAAGTCCGATAAGCCGACAGCGGCTACCAGGCCGACATAACCGGTTCCTATTACTGTGATATCTTTCAAATCAAACCTTCTTTATTTTAAGTGACCTCTTTCGCGAGGCCGGGAATTATTTTTTCGCTTCTATTCACTTTTCTTTGGTGCTTCAGAAGGTTTTCGGCGGCGGTGTCTCCGACGATGAACCGTGGAATCCGAATCCTCGTAATTCCGTGGCCGCTTCCTGGGAATCTTCAGACCGTGCTCCTTGAACATCAGTCGCACAGCTTCCTCCACATCCCGATTCGGCTGTACCAGTGGTTTAATCAGATCTTTCATCGTGCGGAGGATATCAGTGTAAACCGGTCCCGTCTTTCCCGAACCTTCAAACACACCCCTGGCCTCAAGG
>QNBK01000268.1 GCA_003644105.1 Spirochaetota bacterium
TCAATAGATCCCAGACGGTCTTCCAGGTAAACCACGACGTTGGAAACATCTTTATCCGGCAGTATGAAGTATTTCCCTTCAACAAAATCCGGCAGACCGATATCCTGTGTTTTTACTTCATATTGGCCCTGAAAGTTTTTTTTATCAGCTTCGGTGGGGTCGTAACGAACCAGCAGTTCGTGTTCTGATTTCGGAGTGGCGAATTTAGCTGATATTCCCGGAGTGTTGTATCTGGGGGCGGGAACATCGATTTCAGCGTATGATGCGGCGTTCACCCCGGCATTTCCTACGGTAACTTCCCTGACGAACTCATCATCCTGTCCTACGTATCCTGCCCGGTAGGTGTTTCGTTCAAATCCTTCCAGGAATGTTGTTTCCAGAAACCAGCGGTCGTTAATCCATAGGGTGATGGTAACATCCGGCTCCTGAAAAAAAGCGGTTCCCCGGGCAAGTCCCGGATAGACAGTTTCGGCTGTTCTTTTCCCGAAGCTGCCGCCGGTAACAAAACTCATCCGCCAATAGCCTTCCCAGAAGAGGTTGACATTCGAATCACCAAGCTTCAAATCCATCAGGTATTCCGACGCTTCAGGGCTGATAGTCTCAACAGCCTCTTCTTCAGTGAGTTCCTGAGCCGTCAGGGCGGAAGAGGTCATCCAACCTGAAAGAAAAAAGAGAAGAAAAGAAGGTAAAAAAAACCGTGCAACTTTGTGCATCCGCATATTATCATGACACGTAATAGAGAAATGCCAAATATAAAGTAGTAGAAAGCGGGTTTTTATGAGTGTTGAACAGGATAAAGCTGAAATTTTTGTCGGAAGGTTGTGGAATAATCCCTCTCTTTCGGGACTTTCCCCCCTGCAGAAGGAAGAACAGCTGCTGCAGTTTCTTGAGATCAACAGCGGGACGCTGCAGCCGACGTTGAATTCACCGGCCTTCTTTCCCGATTATTCGTGGTCGAGAATCCTGGAACTGCTGAAACAGTCGCTTTCAGACTTTGCCAATAAATCGCTCTCTCCTCTGTATGAGGCCATACTTGAAAAAAAGATGGATTTTTCTTTTACAGTGCATATGGCTCATCGTTCCTCATCTCCCTCGGCTGTGAAAAACCAGCTGGGCGGGTTTCTCAACACCCTTTCCGGCAGGATGAACTCCCGGAAAGAACTGGCCGGTCCTCTGATGGGCGTGGGTACCGGGATGATCGACCGTTATATGGAGAGGATTTTTAAGAGGCAGAAGTACATCAGTTTTGAACTGAGGAAGGTTCAGCGGCTGAAAATGAGTTCCAATGAAGTCACGGATCTGGTGAAAGCCACGATGCTGATTCGGCCGTCGGTACAGTTTTTTGCTCCCGGCGGGCAGAATTCCGGGAGCGGACGCAACCTGCTGCTGATTTCTCCCACCTTTGCAGGTAAGGTGGCATCTGAGGCTGGAAAAACCCTCAGCTTCATGCCCTATGCCGTGGTGAAGGCCGGGGTGAACAGCGCCCTTTCTTTTCAGGACAACCCTTATATGGAGAGTACGGCCCGGCTTGCAGCGGTTTTTTCACACAGATGCCGGAACATGAAGCCCGGTATGAAGGTGGACCGGGGGGCTGAATCCTCGGATAAAAGCTGGTTCAATGTGGCTCGGAAGAACTATAAATTTTACGGTTTTGATTTGGATATGCTGATGGAACTTCACGGCATCGCTGCGGAAAACGGATGGTAATGATATGAAAAAACGATTTATCAGTTTCCTTGAGACTGTGGTTACCCTGGCTATTGTTCTGGTACTTCTGCAAACCATGGCTGAAGATATTCTGGTTCTCTCGGGGGCCAGCTGGACGATTCGCAGAGTTTTTCTTTTTACCGGTTTCGGTTTTGATCTCTTTTTTACCCTGGAGTTTCTCATCCGCAGCTGGAATGCACTTTCCCGGAGGTCTTTTCGTCGGTATATCACCCGGGAGAACGGCTGGGTGGATTTTGCCGCTTCAATCCCCCTGCTTGTCTTCACTTCGGGTCCGGCCTTCTTTTCCATTCTCACCGGTGCGGCATTTGCCGGTTCGGGAGCTTTGATCGGATTATTGAAAGTGGTGAAGGCGGTCCGTATGGCCCGGGTGCTCAGGCTGCTCAGGCTGCTTAAAATCTTCAAGCGTATCAGATTTGCCGATTCAGTGATGGTGCAGCGGCATACGGTGCGTATTGTTACCACCGCCGCTTCCACATTGATTTTTTCCGTAACGATTATAGGTACCGTTTTTGCCCTGACGGATTACACCGGAACAGAAAATGCCTGGATGATGGATCAGTCAGCGGCAATTGTATCCCTGGAAGAGAGGCCGGATTGGGCTGCCGGACCTGATAATGCAGAAGTCTGGGGAAAATCCCGGCCGTCTGTGATGATGCTCAAGGATAACGATTGGACATTGTATGCCAGGAACAGTGATGATTATTTTGCCGAATATTTCGGCCCCGGAGATTACGCGGTCCGGCAGGCGGGTTCCTATGCCCTCTGGTTTGATTTGAAACCTTCGGCGGTTTCCCAGTCGAAACTCAACCTTACAGTTTTCCTTTCTACTCTGGCAGTGGTTTTACTGATAATGGTTACCTACAGTCCGCATTTCGCCATAACCATCAGCGATCCTGTGAATGTGATGATAAGGGGGCTTAAGGAAAAGAGTTACAATCTGGAAGTGAGTATTCCCTCTGAATACCCGGATGATGATATTTTCCGCCTGGGAGCAGCCTACAACGATGAGTACCTGCCCTTGAAAGAGCGAAATAACAGTGAGGATACCGGCGGGGGGGCTCTTGATATCTCTCTTGATGATATCAGTGATTTACTGGGGACATAAGTATTATGTCAGGCAGCCATTTGACAGTTTCACTATTCATTCTCCTGGTTCTGCCTGTTTTCCTTTCAGGTTTAACCCCTGGACAATCACCAACCGAAGAGCAGTGGCTCAACTTCATGAAAATCAATCCCGGCATCTCCCGAATCCCTGAGGATGAAAAAATGGGACTGCTTGCCGGCCGCCGCAATCCGGATGCCCTCTGGGAGTCGGCGCTTATTGTCTGTGATTCAGCATTTGAATCAATCAGAAAGGGCGAGGTTCCAGGTGATGTAATTCTCCCTGCTGTCAGAGTTCCCCTGTCTCTGGCTTTCTCCCGGGTTTTATCCGGAGGGGGAAAAGAAATTTCTTACCGCTATGCTCTGCCCCGAAGGGATGGAAATCGCATCAGTGTACAGGTACGCCTGTCTGGAGACGGGAAGGTGAGTTACGGGTTTATCTATCTTGTTAGACAGGAGGAAAAGTGGTTTATCGATCAGTGGATGCTTGATTTGAGTGAGTATCCGGATGTTGAGAAAAATACTGTCGAAAAGGCAGATGACGTATCTGCTGGAGAGAATACTTCGATTACAGAGGATTAAGCTTCGGCAAGCTCGATACTCGGGCGTTTTCTGGGGAATCTCTTACCTACGGCTACGGTATTGCCCTTTTTGGAGAATACAACACCTTCATTCCAGTATTCTACAGCGGCGAACATGGCGTTACCGCCGTCGTTATCATCACTCTTTTCCGTGCGGTATGACACATACTCGGCAAGTTTAATGTAATCCTCTTTGGACAGGCAATCCTGTCTATTGACGTTAAAGGCATTCCATTCGTTAATATTCTGAAATCCCTCACCTTCATCTTCGACGATTATTCTGGCTTCCTCGGTGGAGAAGGTGTACCAGACTTTAATTGTTTTTTCCGGATCGGATTTGTTGCCGTGTTTAACAGCATTCTTGATAATTTCACTTATCTGTTGTTCCAGCAGATTGATTTCTTTTATTTCCGGTGGAGCTTTTTGAACGATCATCAGAGTAAAATAACGAATACGGCGGAAATCACTGGGAAATTCCTTGGTGAACATATTGTCTTTGGAAAAGAGGCTGTGATTATCGTCCTGAAGTATTTTTTTGGCGGCTTCCATTGCAGCTCCTAGTCGGTGAGTTGTTTAACGGCTTCTAAAACGCTTCCGGAGATGGGGAAGTAGCCCATAAGCTTGGTAAGTTCTATTACTTTTTTTACCGATCCCCGGACATTGGTAATCAGAAGTTTCAGGCTGAGTTTTTTTATTGTGGAGCAGATATAAATTAAAGCTCCGATACCGCTGGAGTCAATGTAATCCACATTCTCCAGGTTGATGATGAACTTCTGGATTTTTTTTTCCAGCATCTTCATCACAAGTTCTTTGAGTTTGTATGAGTTGTAGAGATCCATTTCACCATTAACATCAATGATGTAGATGTCGGAGCTTTTACGGATTTTCAGTTCCAATTTTATCTCTCCTCAGTTTACATAAATCCAGACTACACTGAAACTTGGCGGTTAAAAATAACCGATGCAACTATATCATCGGCAAATTCTGCCGTTAAGCACGA
>QNBK01000269.1 GCA_003644105.1 Spirochaetota bacterium
CCGATTTCAGCCAGTGTATCACTGTAAACCTTCAGCTGACCGGTAGCTCTTATGAACTCATAATCCCAGGGTTCTACCCCGTCTTCATCAATAACTGCCGAGGAGAGTAATCCCCCCACAAGGAAACCCCGGCCGTGGATGGTTAAGTAAATCTGATCGTTCTCATCATTCCTGTCGGTTACAAGTGAAATAAAGGTAACCGGAACATAGCGGCTGGTGAGAAGTATTTCGGTGTTGGGTAAACCCTCATTCCCGGCCATATCCACCGCAGCTACAGAGTAAGCCCACACACCGTTATCGATGTTCGATTGAGCGATGAATCTGTCCGAGGTTTCAACCACTCCATCGTTACCCACGGGGAGGGCTTCCTGGGTGGTGAAGATTTCCAGAGGCAGCTCATCAACGGTACCTGCAAGTCTCACCCGGCGCCAACGGTAGTATGCGGCTGCCTCTTTTTCGCCATCCTCCCACTCAAGGTTGAACGAGTTTGAGATAAGAAAACCATCTGCCGAAGTGGAAGGAACCCGCATTACAGGCGGTGGAGGAGGCGTAACATCCAGAGTATAGGATAGCTTCAAGGGATCCGACCAGTTACCCGCAATATCCCGGACAATCAGTGAAAAAAACCAATCACCTTCATCTTCTTCAGGATTCTCAAAGGTTTTCTGTGTTTGTACTTCATGGTATTTCTGTTCCAGCTCGTCCCTGGAAGGAACATCTTCCAGGTTCTGAGACCAGAGCCAACTGTATGAAAGGATTCCCGAAGAATCAGCCGGTGGATCCCATCGTACACTGAGGTTTCTGGAATTCCCGGGTTTCCCCGAGTTGAAATTGGTAAAACGCAGGATGGGCCGGTCAACATGAAGATCGGGCTTTAACAATACCGTTCTGGGAGTTCCTGCAGACCTATCCCCCCAGAGAATATAGATATTTCCATTCAGGATTGCAGCACCGGGAAAGGATGCCGAGTTCTGATCCGAACCTTCTGTCAGAGCATTCAGAGAAGATATCTGAACATGATATCGTATGGTGGAACGATCGGCGGCGGCCTCTCTCCGGGCGATACGAATACCACTGCTGTCAAACCAGAGAAACCAGGTACTCCCTTTTATGTTAATTATCCGGGAAGAGAAGCTGGATCGGCCAGGCTCTGCTGAGACAATTTCCACCATTTGAGAGAGAGGGCTTCCATCCCGGTTTAAGACAGCAGCGGCAATGGAAGGAAGCTGCTGCCCTTTACGCCGCTCCCAGGTAAGTAATATTTCTCCATTGTCCCCTTTACCAAGTGAGGGTCTTTGATTATCCCATAATAGAGAATTACTACCGAGACCCTCAGGAAGAAGGTTTTCTGTTATTGGAATGGCAGATTCCCAATCACCTCCCTGTTTACGGTGTTTCAAGTAGAGCTGGTACACCAGATTGTTCGATCCGGTTCTCAGTGACTGAAAAACAACATACTCATCATCTCCGTCAGCGAAATACGAGGGTAGAAAGTTCTGATCCAGAATACCGCCGTCTATAGCCCTGTCGTTATCAAGGCTGATAAAGAGAGTACCCGCACCCCACTGAACACCATCAGTTGATGATGCACTGAAAACGGTTAACAGAGAATTACGTCCGGGAGCCACACCGACAGCCTCGGTTCGCCTGGTGAGAAAAAGCAGGAAACCGCCATCGGGAGTTGCGGCTAGTCTGGGAGCCACAGGGACATCGGCATTTCCCGATCCCGGTGGAATTGTTGCGGTCTTAAGAAACTCCCCCGATGCTCCCGGACTGCCCTGAATGTAGATAGAAACGCCGCTGCGGCCTTCGGCAACAGCAACGATAAGACGCCCATCGGGAGCGGTTGAGACAGAATACAGGGGTACTTCTTCCAACCATAGATAGGGTATGCCTACAGCGACATTCAAAACGGGCTGAGACCAGGTTTCCCCGTCATCAGAAAACATGACACGAATGGAGATAGTGGCGTTCAATTCATCGGCGTTACCTTCAAAATCCTGCCATATCAGGGCCATGCCGCTGCCGGTTTCAACCAGCTCGGGGAATCGGCCTCCGTAAGCCTGTTTAACTGGCTCGGGGAAATCCCAATAGAGCTTTTCCTGAGCGAAAATAATCCCTGGAGTTATCAACAGGGCGAGAACAATTAATAGAAATCGATTCAGCCTGTTCACTTTCTGTTGTCCAGCCAGGTTTTAATTTTCAGTACATCAGGATGATTCCGGAAACCGGAATAGTTATCAATTATAGCATCATATATTATTTGAACTGTAGAAACACTGTTCTGCAGCATGGTTTCTTCAGCCCTGTCGATGAGTAGACGTAGTTCCGCAGGAGTCGGCTGGGGAGCGGTATAGAAGCGGATGGCATCCTGAAGGTTCGCCGCCTCAATGTTATCTTCCCAAAGTACAATGGCGTCATCAAGACGTCTGATCAATCCGGGAGATGCCGCAGTCACAACATTGACTCCCAGCACCTTGGTTTGTTCCCAGTCGTCCTTCACGGCCTGAGTAAGTCTTCTGCTGTTGTTGATATCCGCCTGAGACGGCTCGGGGACTACCCTCCCCATATATACATCGATTCGATAAATAAGATCGGATAGAGACGGAAAATCAGGATTGAAGGAGTATACGGCCTGAAGCTGAGGATCCAGACCCTGCTTGAAGTCTGTTCCTTCGATAATTTCCCGATCGTTTCTCCGTAAAGCCGTTTCCCCTTCTGCAATTAAAGATCTCACGGTTCTTGAATACTTATCAGGATCTGTGGCCTGAAGAATCTTCATCTTCAGCAGCAGAGCGGAAGCATTACCCGGGAAAACATTCAATACCTGCTGCAGCAGATCCCCGGCAGCGGTAAAAGCCCGAAGCGCATCAGGATTCCTGACAATTGTACTCCCGGAGGGTGAGAGTCTGAGCCCTTCATTATAGTAACGGTTCGCCAGATTCAGATACTGGTTCATCTCCATATAAAGTGGGTCGCTGGCATTGATTACCGTATCCTGAGCCGACTGCTGAACAACCCGGAACCTCACGATACGTTCCCTGAGACGTGTATCTTCCTCTCCGAAGATACTTACCCAGAATTCCTGAGCCTGAAGCAATACCGATAAACCTTCTCCGTAACGGCGCTCAACAAATGCGGTATCGGCCTCTGAAATTGCGTAATCTCTGACTGTTACTGCCAGATTTCTGGGAGCACTGAGAGTTTCAGCTTCCAATACGGACAGACGCTCCTGTATACCGGATTCCCCGGCAACATCCTTATCGTTTAATTCAACTTCAGCAAGCAGAACTTTAGCTCGTCCTAATGCGGCAGAAGCTGATGTGTAGAGATCTTTGGCTCTGTAGGATTCGTTGATATTGTTTGTTCGCCGTCCATTCAAATCGGCTTCCCTGGCAGAAGCAATCAGAGTCTCCGCCTCATCAAGGGCCGCCATTGCGATAGTTTCCGATCTCAATGCCGTATTACGCCGGGTGGCAGCATCAGTTTTCATTCCCTGCCATCCGCTGATTGCAGTACTGAGATTCACCAGAAGAGTCTCGGCTTTTGTCTGGAATCCCAGGAACTTCAGACTGTCTTCCACCGCTGTGGAACCGGCTAACACATCATCTACGGTGTCCAGGAAATCACTCACTGCAGTTGAAAGAGAATTCAGAGCACTTAATGAAGGTGCTATTTCAAGTGTCTGTGCCGCAGTCGGACGGCCGTCGTCTATCAGGCTCTGAGCCTCAGACATGCTGCTTTGAACATTTCCCAGAGTTTCTGATACCTGAATATCAAGAGTGTTGTAGCGCGGCTCCATATAAAGGATAAATACATTTACTCTCAGGGCGTACAGATTCTCCAGTATACTGTTCAGATCGTTCTTCAGATCGGCATCAATTTTCTCAACCGCTGGAGTATTTACTCCCGGATATTCGGCATACAAACTCATAGTGTCAGTCCAATCGCTGAGCAGAGCCTCGTATTGATCGATGGAAATCTGCAGTTCCTCAGATAGGTTCTGAATTTCCTCAAGGTTCAGCGCCGCCAGGGAGGCATCATCTGTTTTCGGCTGTTTCCGGCTGATTTCAATAAGTTGACCCCGGAGATCTGAAGCTTTTAAAGTAATCCGAATCTCTGTAACCACAGGATCCAGAAGATCGGTAAATCGGGTAATGCCGCTTTCCAGCTGTGTAGCTGAGTAGGTTTCGGCACCCTGAATTATCTCAAGGGTTTTTTCGGCTGCAGCCCCGGTAAGAGAATAGGATACTAAGGCATCATTCAGCAGACCCGAATTAAATTGCACCTGTCCATCGGTATAAGGCCGCCTCACCCTCTCAAGCATCCCTGAGAATAAGCTGAGATAAGCATTCTCCCACTGGGATTCCTGGGCAAAGAGAATGCCTTCAGGC